>JAEXKM010000369.1 GCA_023445705.1 Pseudomonadota bacterium | reverse complement strand
GTGTGGATGTCCGAGCCCGGGTCGACCGACCCAGGTTCCGGCGTCTCGTTACCGCGCTTGTTGACCAGAAACCCGGTCAGGTTTTGCGCGCCGACCGGCGCCAGTTGATAGACTCGGGGCCCGTCGTCCTGGGCCCTCGCCGGACCGCCGAGCCCGAGCAGAAAGGCGATGACCGAGAAGGCGGCCAGCCTCAGGGGCGAGATCACGACAGCGACGCAGGGCCATCCGACTGGTTGAGCTCTCGCGCGGCTATCGCCGCGGCGCGGCCCAGCACGCCGGCATAGGTCGGGAAACTGAAGGG
This sequence comes from Pseudomonadota bacterium, assembly GCA_023445705.1. Classification (GTDB taxonomy): domain Bacteria; phylum Pseudomonadota; class Alphaproteobacteria; order Caulobacterales; family Caulobacteraceae; genus Phenylobacterium. The sequence goes on along the minus strand of JAEXKM010000369.1, from coordinate 5,838 downwards.
CAGCCTGGCCAAGGCCTCGACGTCCAGGTCGCCGGCCATGGCTACGGCCGCGATCTGCGCCACATCCACAGCGCGGTCGCCGACGACGTGACAGCCGAGAATCCGGCGCCGCGGCCGGTCCACGACCAGCTTGCAGAAGCCCCCCGTTCGTCCATCGATGATCGCCCGGCTCATCTGGTCGAACCGCGCCATGGCGATCAGTACGTCATGCGCCTTGCGGGCTTCGGCCTCGCCCAGGCCGACCTGGGCGTACTCGGGGTCGGTGAAGCTGCCGGCCGGGTTGATCTGGTGCTCCGCCCGTTCGACCTGGCCCTTCAGGGCATTGGTTCCCGCCGCGAACCCGGCCTGCTGCGCCTGCGGCGCCAACATCCGCTGGCCGGTCACATCGCCGGCTGCAAACACATGGGCCGCGCTGGTCCGCTGGTAGGCGTCGACCTTTACGAAACCGCGGTCGTCGGTCTCCACGCCAGCGAGCGGCAGGTTGAGGCCGCCAGTGTCGGCGGTCCACCCGATGGCCGCGACCGCCAAGGCCGCTTCGGCTTGGCGCCGTACGCCGTCTTTGGAAAATGTCATCCGTACGCCTTCGCCGGCGCGCTCGAAGCCCTCGATAACGCCGAACTGCTCGTGCACCTCTATGCCCGCCGCGCGGAAGGCCAAAGCCACGTGGGCGGCCACCTCCGGCTCTTCCGTGCGCAGGATCCGTTCCCCGCCTTCGAACAGTTGGACGCGCGATCCGAAGGCGTTGAACACCGAGGCGACCTGCGCCCCGGTCGCCCCGGAGCCGATCACCAGCATCGACGACGGCGCCGACGTCAGGGACCAGGCGTCGCTGTGCGTCACCGTCAACTCGAAGCCGGGAATTGGAAGCCGCCGGCTGACGCCCCCAACGCACAGGATCACCACGTCAGCCTCGAAACGTCGTCCGCCTTCGGACTCGATCACGTGCGGCTCAACGAACCGCGCCCGTCCCTCATGTTCACAGATGCTCACCCCGACGGCGTCGAGCTGGGTTCTCATCGCAGCCTTGCGACCGACTTCCTCGACGACCTCGGCCACCCGCCCCAGCAGCTTGCCGTAGTCGAGGGCCGGCGCGCTCACTTCCACCCCATAGGCGCCCAGCTGTCGGGCCTCGCGCATCAGCCGCGCGGCATGGGCGAGCGTCCGCACCGGCACGGGCCCATCATTGCCCGCCATACCGCCCAGCGCGCCGCTGCTCACCAGGGTCGTTTGCGCGCCGAGGTCGGCCGACCGCAGCGCAGCCATCACACCTGCGGGGCCAGCACCGATCACCACCACCTTGGTCATGCCGGATCATCCGGCAGGGCGGCCAGCCAACGCAGCGCGCTCAGGCTCGGCATGAACCCATACTCCCCGCCGCGCGTGGTGACGAAGCTGGGCAGCGCGCGCAAACGCTGCGGGATCGGCCGACGGGGAATGGAATAGCCGCCGGTTCCGTCGGCCGCGCCGGCGACCGGGTCCTTGGCGTCGTTCAGGCCCAGGAACTCGCCGCCGTTCACCCACTCCGACTGCACGAATTCGAACTGCCGCTTCAGGTGCGCGCCGACGAAGGCGAACATTAGGCCACGCTCGGCGCCATCGTCCTCCAGTACGCCCGAGGGCAGCGGCTCGCCATAGACCGTGCCGCGGCGGATCATCCGATGCAGGCGCACCACCCCGGCCACCTCGGCGTCGCGCGGATTGCAGCGCCGGATGTGCGAACCCGGCGGGGTCTTGTAACCGGTGGCGTCGTCGTCCCGGAACAGGAAGGCGTTGTTTCGGGTCGCATCCCCGCCTAGCGCGGGGTCGTCGTGCATCGGGCACAGCGCCAGGGGCGCGCCGCTGCGCCAGCGGCCCATCATCTTGGCCGCCAGCAGCTCTTCGGCATCGCCTCCGTCGGCGTTGTCGCGCAAGTAGCGCCGGAACCCCGCCACGTCCTGGTGCAGCTTGCGGAACACCACATAGCTGCCGTTGCGGCCAAGCGCTTCCGGCTGGGGCGCCGGCGGCAGCGCTCCCATTTCGTCCAGATAGCCAAGGACCAACTCGCCAGCCTTCAACGGCGCTTCCAGCGGATTGGTCCCGGCGATGCCACTTCCCTCGATGGCCGGATGGCTGATGCCATCCTTGAACCCGAACGGCTCCTTTTCGTCAGGGGGCGCATGGCAGTCCTGCGTCCAGATCGGCACGACCCCCGCCAGGTCGGCGAAGGCGGCCTTCGCCCGGGCCACCGCAGCCTTCAACGCCGGAACGTCCGGTGCCACGCCCACGACGATCAGGTGGACGCCAGGGCCGCCGAACGGCGCCTCCCAGTGCGCCGGGGCGCTGGCGCCGACATCGCCCAGCGCCGTCGCTCGGGCGGTCATGCCCTGCCGGAATTCCCAGGCGAAGCTCTCAAGCGAAGCCGCGGGCACGGCCAGCGCCTTCAGCCCCTCGTAGGTAAGCGCCACGCTGACCCACGTGTCCCGCCCGGGCCGCTCGGGATTGGCCGCCGAGGTCACAACCTCGCTCAGCCGGCGCAGCAGTTCGCGCCCATCGCGCGCCACATCGATCCGCAACAGGATGTAGGTCGCCGCATAGGGCGAAGGCCGCGGCCGCAGCACGCCGCTCTGAATGTCGTCCAGTTCCAGCACCGCTGCACCCAGGTCGGGCATCGTCGCCTCACGCCGCTACGAGGTTTCTCCAGAAGCGTTCCAGGCTCTCGTCTCCGCCAAACAGGGTGCTGAAGACGGTGGAGTCGCAAACCACTACGTCTCCGCCTCGCTCGCCTCCCGGCGGAACCCAGACCAGGGTGTTGAACTCCGTCTCGCCGGCCAGCGTCATCGGGTGGGGGCGAGACAGATCGATGGGCTGGGCGGCCAGCACTCGCGCGCGCCCGCCATCACCGGTCAGAGCGTAGTGCGGCAGATGCATGTGAAAATTCAGGCTCTCCACGCCGTTCAGCAAACCCGCCGCGTCGAGGTCGCGGAAGGCCCTGAAGGGAGCGATCTTGTCCCGCGTGCCCTCGACCACCGCAGGACGCAGCGCCCAGCGGTTCTCGACCTGGACGCCCAGCGCCTGCAGCAGCGCGAGCGTGTACTGCCCGAACCGCTGCTGACGCGGCACCAGCAGATCGCCGTGGTGCAGATATTCCATCTGACGCTGGTCGAGATCGTCAGTCGCCCCGACGTCGTGGTGTGGCCCGATAACCAGCCGAGTTCCCTCCCGGGCGAGCCAGGCGCGCACGGCCTCGATCTCGCTCGGCGAAGGCGTCTGGTCGGTGACGTTGTGGTCGAGGCCGAACAGAAACAGGGTGTCGGTATCGTCCAGCACCCGCTCATCCAGCGGCAGGGCGAAGCCCGCCTGGTCGACCCGCTGGAACACCGGGACCTGGTGGCCGGTGACCTCGCCGACCAACGTCTGGAACGGAACCCAGGCCCAGAAGAACAGCTCCAGCGACCCGGCGATCCCCTGCTGGAACTGCAGCGGATCGGCAAACCGCGGGACCTCATAGGCCGGCCACAGGACGCGGCGGACCTCGGTCATGGTCGAGAAGCGATTGTCCATCTCGGCGGTCGGCCGGTTGGCCTCGCCCGGATAGCTCCACGCGATGTATATGCTGACCCGTCGCCGCCCAGGACTGTAGGCGCGGCGTAGGTGGGCCTGATTGTAGGTGCGGGCCGGTTCGGTCATGGCCGCGCGCCCTACTGCAGTTGATCCAGGGCCTCGCTGAGCGACGCCTTGAGCCGCAACGCCTTCTTGATTTCGTCGGTGCTCACATAGGGGTATTCGCCGTACTCCAGGAAGCTCGGCGCCTGGTGCTCGCGAGCATATTTGACGAACGCCGCCGGATTGGTTTTCCAATCCTCCGGAAAATCCTCAAGATTTTCGAATACCGTATCGACACCGGAAAGCTTGAACAGCTCGACGGCGTCTTCAGTGTACTTGTCGAAATCGGTATCGAAGATGCCCTGGTACATGAAGTAGATGTCTTCCCCGATCGGGAAGAGAAGCCAGCGCAAGAAGTGCAGCTTCAGCGGCGCAAGCAGCCCCGGATTGTCCCGGATCGCCGCTTCGATCGTATTCCCATGCGCACGGATAACGTCCTCGCGACCGGGCTTGATGCGCGCCAGAAGCGAAAACCCGTAGTTAGCCGGCGTCTTCGGAAAGACAGGGCCGTACGGACCCTCTGTTCGTTCGAAATATCCCTCTTTGGGGATGGCCATGGCGGCCGGTGTGAGGAAATCTTTGCTGCCAGTCATGGCGCCCTCCGGGCTCAGCCCTTCGATGGAAACCTGAGCCTAGTCTTCGGCGTGGCGCCGCCTACTAGGTGAAACCCGAGGATATCGGCCCAGCACGACTTCCCGTCGGAGCGGTGAATCCCTAAGTCGCCGAGCGGCCCTTGGCCCATGCCCAGGCGACGATGCGCCATTCCCCGTCAATCGCCTGCAGCGCCGTCGTGAACACCGCCCCGGTCTGCACCACCGGGACGCCTCGTAGCCGGAAGCTCATCCTGGCCGGGCAGACGACATAGGCGGCATCTCGGGCAACGTCCGCGTGCAGCGGCGCCTCAAGGTTGACCTGATATCCTTCTGCGCCCAGGTGCTCGCCTTCGGTGAGCACATCCCGATACCAGTCGCGCGCGGCGCTCTCGCCCCTCCAGACATGAGGCGCCATCCCATCGAGGATTGAGCCGCCCTGCGCGAAACAGCCGGCCATCGCCTCGATATCACCTCTGTTGAAGGCCTCGATGTAGCGCCGCACGGCGTCCACCGGTTCTGTTCCGTTCGCGCTCATGACGCCTCCAGCATTTGTTGGCGAAGTTATCCCTGGGCGCGCCATCGGAACTCAGGTGCGGCCCTAGGTTTCGGTCCGAAGAGCCCGGAACATGCCGCGACCAGCGATCGGCTCACCAGCCGGCCCGCCATTCAGCTCTCTTGGCGGCCGCGGAACTGGGAACTAAGCAGGGGCGAGCCTGGGAACACACCGGGCCAGATGCGGCATGCAGGGAGGCTCAATGAGAGCTGTACGGATCACTCGCCCGCTACTCGACCTTTTTGCAGCCAGACGCATCTATCATCGTGTCCACCAGGGCGAACGCTGGCGCGTCGGCCAGCAGTTGCTCTTCGGCAAGGACTGCGAGATCGAGCCCTACGTGAACTTCGCGAGCGGCGATCTGCTTCCGAGAGCCTTTGGAGCCTTCTCCTACACGCACTCGCCCTTGCATGCGGAATTGTCGGTCGGGCGGTACTGCTCGATAGCGCAAGGCCTCACGCTTTTCGGAGACGCCCATCCCGTCGATCGGGTGACAAGTTCACCGAGCACGTTTGATAGGCCAGATGGCGCCTTACGCTTCATCGGCGGCTATCTCGCTGACCATGGCGTGACGAGCTATCCGATCTTTCCGTTCGACGGCCGTCCCAAGCCGGTGAGCATCGGAAACGATGTCTGGATCGGCGCTCAAGCGATGATCGCCGGGGGCGTGACTGTGGGGGACGGCGCTGTCATCGGCGCCAGAAGCGTGGTCACAAAGGACGTACCGCCTTACGCCATTGTGGTCGGCACGCCGGCCAGGGTTCTGCGGTTCCGGTTTCCCGAGGCGACGATAGCCAGACTTCTGGCTCTCCAATGGTGGCGATTTGGCCCCGACGTGATCCAGCGGCTCGACCCCCGCGATATAGATCGCTTCCTGGATGCTGCAGAAAACACCGTCGCCGAACCAACGGCTTTCCACCCTCTGCGCCTTTCGGAGATTCTCGACGCGAGTACGCGTGACTAGACGCGATAGGTTGGAGAGTCGGGACCCCGAACTCGGGAGTTCGGGGTCCCTTCAGCATCGTTAATGCTCGGTAGGGTTAGCTACCG
>JAEXKM010000365.1 GCA_023445705.1 Pseudomonadota bacterium | reverse complement strand
CGGCCTGGTCGCCAGTTTGAGATCCAAGGCGCAGGACGGGCTGATCCCAGCCTGGGACCAGTGGTTTCCGCCTGGAGCCCTCGAAAGCCTTCTGCCGGAAGGCGACCTGCGTGATCGGTTCATCGGGGAACTGGCACCGACGCCGGTGGCCTGGTTCGAGGAAAAGGCGCCTGAGATCGATCTGCCGACGGACGTGGGCTGGGGCTTTCTGCGGCTCTCGAAGGCTTATGAACGCGAGGCCGGGGAGGCGCGCCGCCTCGGCTGGCCGACCTTGCGCCGGGATCTGAACCACCTGGCCATGGCCACCCATCCCCAGGAGACGGCCGGCGCGATGCTGGCCCTCACGCGGCTTTTAGGGCTTAAGGTTGGGGTGTGAGCGACGCGCCCTGCGAAGTCTGGTTCTACCACCTGGAGCGGTCCAGCCTCGACCAGGTGCTGCCCGAGCTCCTGGAACGAACCCTGGCGCGCGGCTGGAAGGCCATCGTCCGGACGCGTGAGCCTGAGCGGATCGAGCACCTGGACGGCTGGCTGTGGTCATATCGCGAGGACAGCTTTCTTCCCCATGCGCCCGCCGACGAGCCGCAGGCTGCGCGTCAGCCGGTGCTGCTGACCACGGCCTTCGACAACCCTAACGCCGCCGAGGCTCTCTTCCTGGTCGACGGGGCCGATCCGGGAGAACTTGCAGGATACGCCCGTTGCATGGTGGTGTTCGACGGGCGGGACGAGGCCCAGCTCGCCGTGGCGCGCAGCCACTGGAAGGCGGTCAAGGCCAAGGGGCACCCGGCCTCCTACTGGAGGCAGCAGGACAGGGGATGGGAGAAGCAGGCGTGAAGAAGATCGTGATGTTTGCTCTGGCGACGACCCTGCTGGCCGCGTGCGCCAGCGAGCCGTCGGCGCCGCCGCCGCCCAAGCAGGAGCCGCCGGTGCCCGCTCCGGCCCCTGAGCCCGATCACTGCGGGGCGGCCGAGGCGCAGAAGTACGTCGGTCGTGCCCGTACCGAAATCCCCGCGCCGGTCCATCCCAATCTGCAGCGCGTCGTCTGTTCGACCTGCGCGATGACGATGGACTTCAACGAGCGACGGCTGAACTTCATCTTCGATGAGAAGACGGGGATCGTAAAAGAGGCCAGGTGCGGCTGAGGCCCGCTACTTGTCGCGCTTGCGCAGTAGCCGCCGCAGGGCGACCAGCGCGGCGGGCGCGACAAGGATCAAGGCCAGCAGCAGGTAGATGATGCGTGCTTCGTCGGGCATGGCTCACTCGTCGTCGTTGGGAATGTTCAGCAGCTCGCCGCACGCCTTGCAGTGCACGGCGTCGACATCGTGTCGGCGCAGGCCGCATGTCGGACAGGTGAAGCGGATCTTGTAGGGCCTGAACAGGGTCTGGGCGAGCCGCACGAACAGAGTGATGCCGGCCAGCATGGTCACGATAGAGATCACCCGGCCCCAGGTTCCCGGCAGGGTGATGTCGCCGAAGCCCGTCGTCGTCAGCGTGGCGATGGTGAAGTAGAGCGCGTCGATATAGCCGTCGATGCCTTCCGATCGGGCGAAGCTCGAATAGACAAAGCCGGTCATGACGAAGAGGAAGGTGATCAGGTTCGTCGCGGCCCGAATCACATCCTCCCAGCGGGTATCGTCGTAGCGCCGTCCGACGGTGTCCCAGAAGAACTCCGAATTGATCAGGCTCCACAGCCGCATGACCCTCAGGAAGGCGAGGTTGAAGAGCCAGAACGGGAAGACCAGGGTCACCAGGACGAAGATATCCACCCAGGTCACCGGACGCTTCAGCCAGTTGACAATGCTCTTCGTCGCCAGGGCGCGGGCCGAGAGGTCCACGGTCAGGACCAGGGCCAGGAAGTAGTCGATGATCAGGAAGGCGGGCGTATCGCGCAGCAGCGGCGCGGCGATGAAGAAGGCGATCATCACGAAATCGATCGCGATCACCGTCAGCCGAAAGCGTACCGATCGGTCGGAATGCCCGAAATACAGCTCGTGAAGCCGAGCGCGGATCCGCGGCAGGCGCCGACGTTGATTGGGATCGGGAAGCGGTTCGGCCTCGGCGCTCATGAGCGCAGCTTAGACGCTCAGTAGCTGGGCGAAAGGGCTTGCTTCCGCCGACCGGCTCAGGCGTCGCCCTTGAGCGCCTCGTAGGCTTCGTTGGCTTCCAGCCATTCCAGTTCGGCGGCCTCGAGTGCGGCCTGGGCGGTTTCGCGATCCCGGCCGAGTTGAGCCGCCTTGGCCGGGCTTTCGGCGAAGACCTTCGGGTCCGTCAGCGCCTCGTCGATGCGCGAGAGGGCTTGGCTCGCGCGGGCGAGAGCCGCTTCGGCCGCTTCGGCTCGGCGCCGCGCGCCCCCGGTCGGAACCTTGGTGCGCGGGGCGGGGGCGGGCTTGGGCGGTGGCGCTTCCTCGCGGACCTGGGTCGGCGCCTTGCCCGCCTGTTTGGCCCGCTCGATCACGAAGCGGGCGTAGTCGTCCATGTCGCCGTCGAAGGGCGCGATCGTCCCGTCCGAGGCGAGCCACAGGCGGTCGGCCACCAACTCCATGAGCGAGCGGTCGTGGGTGATGAGGATCACCGCGCCCTCATAGTCGTTGAGTGCGTCCAGCAAGGAACGGCGGCTGTCAATGTCGAGGTGGTTGGTCGGTTCGTCGAGGATCAGCAGGTGGGGCGCATCGGCGGCCACCAGGTTGAGCAGCAGGCGCGCCCGCTCTCCGCCCGACAGGGCGCCGATCCGGGTCTCGACCTTCTCGTGACCCAGTCCGTACTGAGCCAGGCGCGAGCGTCGGCTGGCCTCCGAGGCTTCCGGCATCTCGCGGCGGATGAGGTCCAGCGGCGTTTCCTCGGGATTCAGAGCCTCGATCTGATGCTGATGGAACCAGCCGACCTTCAGGCGGGCCGAACGCTTCAATTCGCCGGTCTGGGCGGCAAGGGCGCCTGCGATCAATTTGGCGAAGGTCGACTTGCCGGCCCCGTTGACGCCCAGCAACCCGATCCGATCGTCGAGGTCGAGGCGCAGGTTCAGGTTCTTCAGGATCGGCGGCGCATCGCCGTAGCCCGTCGACACGCCTTCGAGACGCACCAGCGGCGGGGCCAGCGGCCGCTCGGGCGAGGGCAGGATAAAGGGCGCGGTGTGCTCGATGGCGACCGCCGAAACCGGCGGCAACTTGGCGAGCATCTTCAGGCGCGACTGCGCCTGGGTCGCCTTGGAGGCCTTGGCCCGGAAACGATCCACGAAGGACTGCAGGTGGGCGCGCTGGGCGTCGACCTTGGCCTTGGTGGCCTCCTGCAGGCGGGCCTTTTCCTCCCGCTGGCGTTCGAACTGGTCGTAGCCGCCGATATAGAGCGTCAGCTTGCCGTCGATCAGGTGGAGGATGTGGTCGCAGCTGTTGTTCAGGATCTCGCGGTCGTGGCTGATGATGATCGCGGTGTGCGGGTACTTCTTCAGCCGGCTTTCCAGCCAGAGGGCGCCTTCGAGGTCGAGATAGTTGGTCGGTTCGTCGAGGAGCAGCAGGTCCGGCTCGGCGAATAGCGCCGCAGCCAGGGCCACGCGCATCCGCCAGCCCCCCGAGAACTCGGCCATTGGCCGGGTGAGGTCGCTGTTCGAAAAGCCAAGGCCAGAGAGGATTTCGGCGGCTCGGCTGGGCGCGCGGTCGGCGCCGATCTCGGCCAGCCGGCCATAGATGTCGCCCATGCGCTCCGGCGCGGCGGTTTCCAGCTCGTGGAGCAGCGAGGCCCGCTCTTCGTCGGCGGCCAGCACCGTATCGATGAGCGGTACGGGGGTCGCCGGATGTTCCTGATCGACCGACCCGATGCGCGCCTGCTTGGGATAGCCGATCTCGCCATCGCCGGCGTGCAGCTTGTCGAGGACCAGCTTGAAGAGCGTCGATTTGCCGACCCCGTTTCGGCCGACCAGCCCGACCTTGGCGCCCACGGGGATGCTGACGCTCGCGTGGTCGAAGAAGCGGCGGCCCCAGGAGTCGAAGGTCAGATCGTTGATTTGCAGCATGGCGGAGCGCGGCGTTTATCAGAGGTCGCCACGCTTGGCGATGTCACAGACGGCCGCTATAAGCCGCCCACCCGCGCGGACACCGCGCCTCCCCAACAATAAGACAAGCCAGACACATGACCGAACGCACCTTCTCGATCATCAAGCCGGACGCCACCAAGCGGAACCTGACCGGCAAGGTCAACGCCGTGATCGAAGACGCCGGCCTGCGCATCGTCGCTCAGCGCCGCATCCAAATGAGCCAGGCTCAGGCCGAGAAGTTCTACGAAGTCCACAAGGAACGCCCGTTCTTCGGCGAACTGGTCGAGTTCATGACCTCGGCCCCGGTCGTCGTGCAGGTGCTGGAAGGCGACAACGCGGTCGCCAAGTACCGCGAAGTCATGGGCGCCACGAACCCCGAGCAAGCCGCTGAGGGCACCATCCGCAAGCTGTTCGCCCTGTCGGTCGGCGAGAACTCGGTTCACGGCTCGGACAGCCAGGACAACGCCAAGATCGAAATCGCTCAGTTCTTCACCGACGACCAGATCGTCGGCTGATCGCATTCGCGACTGCTGAACATGACCCCGCTCGACGCCGTCGGGCGGGGTTTTTTATTTCAGCGTGGACGAGTGATCTGGCTTGGCCGCAGGTGCGGCGAATGCAGGCGGTCGTAGGCGTCCGCATTTTTGAGATGCAGTGCGGCGTCCAGCAGCATTGTCCCGCGCAGGCCCGGCGGCGGAGGGTCGGCGCTGAGCGCCCTCCAGAGGCTGACCGCCTCGCGATGTACGCGTTCGTTGCGATCCATGTTCATTCGCTTCGAACAACTAAGACTAACCTAAGTTCCGTCCCGTTAGGATTAACCAAGAGTAAACATTCGCAAGTCCGAGGGCGTTTTCGCCGAATCGTAGCCCTGCAAAAGAGCGGCCATGATCTGCCCGCGCCTGACGCGACGGCACGCCTTTCCCCGCACCGGCCTTTGGGCTAGCTGCGAGGGCGACAGGAGGACCATGGTGACGAGCAGCCAGAGCTTTCCCGAGATCCGTGAGGCGGTGCGCAGACTCTGCGCCCAATTCCCGGGAGAATACTGGCGCGCCTTGGACCGGGAGCGCACCTATCCCACCGAGTTCGTGGCGGCGCTGACCCAGGCCGGCTTCCTTTCGGTGCTCATCCCGGAGGCCTATGGCGGCTCGGGCCTGGGCCTGGCGGCGGCGACAGCGGTGCTGGAGGAAATCCACCGTTCGGGCTGTAACGGCGGCGCCTGTCACGCCCAGATGTACACCATGGGTACGATCCTTCGGCACGGCAGCGCCGCTCAGAAGGAGGCCTACCTTCCGAAGATCGCCACCGGCGAATTGCGCCTGCAGGCCTTCGGCGTCACCGAACCCACTGCGGGCACGGACACGACGCGGATTTCGACCTTCGCCCGTCGAGAGGGCGACCACTATGTGGTGAGCGGCCAGAAGCTCTGGATCAGCCGGGCCGAGCACTCCGATCTCATGGTGCTGCTGTGCCGAACGACGGCGCGCGAGGACGCGGCCAAGCCGTCGGATGGCATGAGCGTGCTGATCGTCGATCTCCGCGAGGCGGTCGGCAACGGCCTGACGATCCGGCCCGTCCGGACCATGCTGAACCACGCGACCACCGAACTCTTCTTCGACGAGCTGAAGGTGCCGGTGGCCAACCTGGTGGGCGAGGAAGGAAAGGGCTTCAAGTACATCCTCGATGGCATGAATGCGGAGCGCATCCTGATCGCGTCGGAGTGCATCGGGGACGGCCGGTTCTTCATCGACCGGGCCAGCGCCTACGCCACCGAAAGGGAGGTGTTCGGCCGGCCGATCGGCCAGAACCAGGGCGTGCAGTTCCCGATCGCAAGGGCGTATGTTCAGGTCACCGCCGCCGCCCTGATGGTCGACAAGGCTGCGGCCATGTTCGACGCTGGCGAGCCCTGTGGGACCGAGGCCAACATGGCCAAGATGCTGGCGTCGGAAGCTTCCTGGTTCGCCGCCGATACAGCGGTCCAGACCCATGGCGGCTTCGGCTTCGCGGAAGACTACGACATCGAGCGCAAGTTCCGCGAAACGCGGCTCTATCAGGTCGCCCCGATCTCGACGAACCTGATCCTGAGCCATGTGGCGACGCATGTGCTGGGCATGCCCAAATCCTTCTAGGCCCAGGGGGCGCGGATGTACGATCTTCTGAAAGGCCTGCGGGTGGTCGAGGGCTCGGCCTTTGTCGCCGGTCCGACCTGCGGACTCTATCTCGCGCAGCTCGGGGCCGAAGTGATCCGCTTCGACAACATCGGGGGCGGCCCTGATTTTCGTCGTTGGCCGCTGAGCGAGACCGGATCGAGCCTGTACTGGGAGGGGCTCAACAAGTCCAAGAAGTCGATCGCCATCGACCTGGGCCGTCCTGAGGGCCGCGAACTGGCCGCGCGGCTGGCGGCTGCGCCGGGCGACGCCGGCGGGGTGTTCGTGACCAATTTCCCCGTCGAGGGCTTCCTCTCTTACGAGAAACTCAGCGCGCTGCGGCCGGACCTGATCTGCGCGCGGGTGATGGGCTGGGCCGACGGCGGCCCTGCCGTGGACTACACCGTCAACAGCGCCGTCGGCGTGCCGATGCTGAACGGCTTCCCCGAGGAGGCGCGGCCGGTCAACAACGTGCTGCCGGCCTGGGATCTGCTGACCGGGGCCTATGCGGCGTTCGCCATCGTCTCGGCCCTGCACGCTCGGCAACGCGACGGGAAGGGACGCGAGATCCGCATCCCCCTGTCCGACATCGCCGGGTCGACCATGGCCAATCTGGGCTATCTGGCCGAGAGCCTGATAGGGCAGGACAGGCCGCGCATGGGCAACGATCTGTTCGGCGCCTTCGGTCGTGACTTCATGCTCAACGGCGGGCAGCGGATCATGCTGGTGGCGATCACGCCCAGGCAATGGAAGGGCCTGCTGCAGGTGTTGGAGATCGAAGCCGCCGTCGCGGCGCTAGAGGCGGAATTGGCCGTCAGTTTCGCTGCCGACGAAGGGCTGCGCTTCGATCATCGTGCGCGGCTGTTCCCGATTTTCGAGGCCGCCTTCGCCCGCAAGACCCTGGCCGAGTTGAAGCCGTCCTTCGACGCTGAAGGCGTGTGCTGGGGGCCCTACCAGCCGATGAGCGCGGCTGCGGAGGATCCGCGGCTGATCAAGGGCAACCCGGTCTTTGCCGATCTGGCCCACCCCAGCGGCGCAACCTATCCGGCCGCCGGATTCGCTGGGACCATCCCGCAGGAAGCGCGAATGCCGGCCAGGCGCGCGGCGCGCCTCGGCGAACACACCGACGAGGTATTGGCCGAGGTGCTCGGCCTTTCCGGCGGCGAAATCGCCCGCCTGCATGACGCCGGGATCGTAGCCGGCGCGAAGGAGTGATGATGAACACCGTCGAGATCAGCGAACCGTCGCCCGGAGTCCGCGTCATCACCCTAAGCCGTCCCGATGCGGCCAACGCGTTGAACACTGCGATGGGCGAGGAGCTTCTGGGGCTGTGGGGAGCGCTGGCCAAGGATCCGGCGATCCGCGTGGCGGTGCTGACGGGAGCGGGCCGCTTCTTCTGCGCCGGCGCGGATCTGAAGGAACGCGACGGCATGACCGACCAGGCCTGGTCGGCGCAGCACGTGATGTTCGAGGCGATGATCCGCGCCCAGCTCGCCTGTCCGTTCCCGATCATTGCGGCGGTGAACGGCGCGGCCATGGGCGGCGGATGCGAGATGGCCTTGGCCTGCGACTTCGCCTGGGCTTCGGAAACCGCCCGCCTGGGCCTTCCTGAGGTGGGGCTCGGGATCATCCCGGGCCTGGGTGGCACCCAGTATGTCGTGCGGGCCGCCGGAGAGCGGCGCGCCGCCGAACTGCTGATGTCCGGGCTGCCCATCGACGCGGGCCAGGCCCTGGAGTTCGGACTGGTCAATCGCGTGACGCCCGCGGACGACCTATTGCCTCAGGTGCTGGAGCGCGCGCGCGTGATCGCCACGAAGGCGCCGCTCTCGGTGAAGGCGCTGAAGAAGGTGGTGCGGGGCGGAGCGGCCCTTCCATTGGACGCTGCGATGGACCTGGAGCTGTCGGAGTACAATCGCCTCTTCACGACGGCGGATCGGCGCGAAGGCGTCGCCGCCTTCAACCAAAAGCGCACGGCGGTCTTCAAGGGGGCGTAGTCGCCGCGTTGATGATCTGCGCGACCTCGTCTATCTGCCGCCTGGTCTCTGGACATTCGATCCGGCAGGCCGCGCCGTCGAGGGGCCGGCGACCGGCGGCGCAGCGCATATGGTCCTGTGAGCGCTTCGACAGGGCCCAGTTCATCGGATTTCGGAAGCTGCTGTCTTCGCACAGCATGATCGGCGCGTAGAGCGCCGAGGAGCCGCCTCCGCCCGCGTCCAGCGGCGCCTGCAGGCTGCGCTGGGCGACCAGCGTGCGGAGTTCCCTGGCCATGTGGTAGCCGTGGCCGGCTCGGCTGGCGAAGAAGCCGCGGGCCGGCGCGAGCACCTCGTTGAGCCACCAGACGGGTTTGATCTCTGACGCGGCGAGATTGAGCGGCGCCGAGGGGCTGGCCGTGGTCGCAGGAGCGGCGGTATCCGCCGGCTTCTGGGGTTGGCCGCTATAGGCCGCGACGACGAAGATGATGTGCAGCGGATCGGCCTTGCCGGGACCTTGCACGATCGCATCGGCGAGCTCGCGCAACGCCTCAATGCCGACCGTGTCGAAATAACCCCCGTCGATGATATGGCCCTGGGCCTCCGCTTTCGGCCGTCCCTCGCGGGTCAGGGTTCCGGCCGGACTGACCCAAGGAAAGCGAGCGCCGTTGTGGATGGCCGATGAGATCGGGATGTCCCGGCCGGTCAGCAGGTGGAAGTCGTGGGCGTCGATCCGAGGGTTTGGCGCGAGCGTGCTGGTCAGGATTCGCCGGCCGGTCTGCTCGCTGGCCCCGTTGACCATCAGCGCGGGGCGCCATGGCGCGCCGGCCACCGGCCGCAGGTCGAGGAACGACTGATCGAACGTCAGCGGGCGATCCTTGCGGCCTTTGCGCCAGGCCGTCTCCCACGACCTTTCCAACGCCTCTGCGCGGTCCGGAAGGATCGGGATGGGCAGGAAACGATGCAGCAGATCGGGGAAGAGCAGGCCGCCGACCACCGGGCTCAGCGCATCGGCCCCGGTGAGTTGCTCGACGGCAGGCGCGACGGAGGAGGGCGCTATGCCAGGATCGTCCTGCAGGACCGCCACGTAGCCGACCGCGCCCACACTGCCGCCCGACACTGAGCTGATGGCGAATGTCGCGTTGCGCAGGTGTCCGCCGGTCTGTTCGTGTAGCGCCGAGAGGATCTCGCCCGTCCAGAAGCCGGCGCGGGAGGCGCCGCCCTCGGCCGCGACCAGGACCATGACGCGCCGTCCCTGCTGGTCCCGGGGCGCTTGGTCGCGCCAGAGCGCGTAGGCCTGATCGAGGTCTAGCCGGGTCGATACCGCGCGTTCGGAAGGCTTGCCGACAGGCTTGGCGAGGGCGCGTCGTCCGACGGCATGGTTGTCCAGCGTCGGGAACAGGCTGACGACCAGCGCCAGGAGCAATAGCGCCGGGACGACGGGAATCTGGAATATCCGCCCGAACTGGTTGGCGATGACCAGATAAGGGATGAGCAGGCCGACCCCCAGGAAGACGACCGTCGGCGCGCCCAGGAAGCGCGGGATCGAAACTGGCCAGAGGATGAAGGCGATCATGCCGATCGCGCCGAGCGCGGCCGAGAAGATCACCCATCCGCGACCCAGCCTGGGCGCGCGCGGCGCCTGGGGCATGCGTCCGGCGATGGCCGGGCCCAGCTTGGTCCGCCAGATGATCGCCGGGAAGAAGATCGCCGCGGCCGCCACCAGCAGCAGGCGCAGGAACCAGGCGTCGGGATCATCCGTCATCATCAGCCCCACCGCCGCACCGAGGAATGGAATGGCGGCGAGCAGCCGCGGCGTCAGTTCCAGGTAGCCGCGCGCCGGGCCCCACCGGCTGCGGTCGAGCCCGCAGTTGCTGTTGATGATCATGCGGGGCCAGATCCACGCCTGGGTCGCGAACAGCACGAGGCCCAGGCAGAAGGCGATCTGTTTCCAGATGGCGTCCCCGCTGACCGAGAAGCCGTCCTCGGCGACGGTGCGGACGAGATCGCGGCCCTGGGTCAATCCGGCCAGCGCGAAGGCGACCAGGACGACGAGAACGGCCACCAGGCCGATCCCTTGGCTCTGTTGAACAGCGAGTTGGCTCAGCCGCCATAGGCCGAGCAGGCCCTTGAAACGCCGGGGGTCGGTCGTGGGATCGACAGGGTCTGTGGCGTCAGCCAGCCGCGCCCCGCGGACCTGGACGGCTCCTGCGTTGCCTGCACGCCCGCTCTGACGGTCGTTCGCGAAGGCGATCAACTCGCCTGAAGTCTCGAACCGATGCTCGCAGCCGGCGCCGATGGCGAAGGTTTCGCCGCCGACGACCTGTCCCATCAGGCAGAACCAGTTGTGATCGGGCTCGGCGGGATGAATGTCGAGGATGTCGTAGGCGAAGTTGCGATAGCCGTTCGGCCCGCACGGAATGAGCGCGTCGCGCCAGCGGCCGTTCGCCGAGAAGAGCCAGGTCTCGCCCGCCTCGACCGTGCCGAGCGTCACCGCAGCGCTGCTGGCCGGCACGCTGGTCGGCCCGATGACGCCCGGCCGCGTCTCGCCGCCGTCAGCCTTGGGTTTCCTCGCCATGCGCATCCCCCAACTCGCAGGGGGAGGATAGGCGAGAGCAGCCGTTATTCAACCGGGCGGTGTCCCGCGCAGCTGTCAGGCCGCGGCGAGCTCGCCGCAGACGAAGGCTTCTTCGCCGGCGTGCAGTAGGCCGTCGAGGACGTCGGGCAGATCGTGGGGGTCGACGATCAGCACCAGTCCTACCCCGCAGTTGAAGGTGCGGCGCATCTCATGTTCCGAAACGCCGCCGACCTGTGCCAGCCATTGGAACACGGGGGGCAGGGTCCACGCGTCCCAGTCGAACTTGGGAACCAGCCCGTCGGCGATCGCGCGGGGCGGATTTTCGATCAGGCCGCCGCCGGTGATGTGGGCCACGCCCTTGATCCTGCCGGCCTTGATCTGCGGCAGCACGCTCTTGATGTAGATCCGGGTCGGCGCCATCAGCGCCTCGGCCAAGGTCTTCCCTTCCTCGAAGGGGGCAGGCGCGTCCCAGGCGAGGCCCGAGTGCTCCACGATGCGGCGGACCAGCGAATATCCGTTGGAGTGCGGGCCCGAAGAACCGATGGCGATCAGCACGTCGCCGGCCTGCTGCGCCTGCAGCCTGGGCAGCACGCCCGCACGATCGACCGCGCCGACGCAGAAGCCGGCCAGGTCATAATCGCCCTCGGAATACATTCCCGGCATCTCGGCGGTCTCGCCGCCGACGAGCGCGGCGCCCGCCTGCGAGCAGCCCTCGGCGATCCCGGCGACGACCCGCGCGGCGGCTTCCACGTCGAGCTTCCCGGTCGCGAAGTAGTCGAGGAACATCAGCGGTTCGGCGCCCTGGGCCAGCAGGTCGTTCACGCACATGGCCACCAGGTCGATGCCGACCGTGTCGTGCATGCCGGTGTCGATGGCGATCTTCAGCTTCGTGCCGACGCCGTCCGTGGTGGTGACCAGCAGCGGGTCGTCATAACCCGCGGCCTTGAGGTCGAAGAGGGCGCCGAAGCCGCCCAGCGCCGCGTCGGCGCCGGGACGACGCGTCGCCTTGGCCAGCGGCTTGATCCGCTCTATCAGGGCGTTTCCGGCGTCGATGTCGACGCCGGCCTGGGCGTAGGTGAGGCCATTGGGTCGCTCGGTCATGTGACGCCTTTAGTACCAGGACGAGTAAGAAAACAGCCGCTGCGCGCATCGGGCGCTTGCAGACTCGGCTTTGCGCGAGCGTATAGCTACTTGATGACGCCGATTACAACTACCGCCGAACTCCAGGCGTTCTGCGACAAGGCCAAGGGCCAGCCGTTTATCGCCGTGGACACCGAGTTCATGCGAGAGACGACCTACTGGCCGAAGCTCTGCCTTATCCAGGCCGCGACCCCTAATGCCGAAGCGGTGATCGACCCGCTGGCCGAGGGAATTGACCTCGAACCCTTCCTGCAGTTGCTGCGCGATCCTAGCATCGAGAAGGTGTTCCACGCGGCCCGCCAGGACGTCGAAATCTTCAACAATCTGAATGCGATGCCGACGCCGCTGTTCGACACCCAAGTGGCCGGCATGGCCGCCGGGTTCGGCGAGCAGATCGCCTATGACGCCCTGGTGCGTCAGATGCTGAAGGTCGAGATCGACAAATCCTCGCGCTTCACGGATTGGGCCCGACGGCCCCTGACCGACGCCCAGCTCACCTATGCCCTGGGCGATGTGACGCACCTGGCCAGGCTCTATCCGCTGCTTCGGGCGCGCCTGGAAAAAGAAGGGCGACTCGCCTGGGTGGTCGACGAGATGCAGGGCCTGACCGACCCGGCGATGTACGACACCAGCCCGGAGAACGCCTGGAAGCGCCTGCGGCCGCGCCGTCATACGGCCAAGTACCTGGCGATCTTCAAAGCCGTGGCGGCGTGGCGCGAGCGCACCGCCCAGCAGCGTGACCAGCCGCGCGGCCGCATCCTGAAGGACGATGCGATCGACGAGATCGCCACCCAGGCGCCGACCGACGCCGACGCTCTCGACCGGCTGCGCTCGGTGCCCAAGGGCTTCTCCGGTTCGCGGTTCGGACCCGACCTCCTGGCCGCCGTGCGCGAGGCGCTGAAGGATCCGGAAGCGTACGCTCCGGTCATCGAACGTCAGAAGCAGCAGGCCTCCCCCGCCGCGGGCGCGGTTGTGGAACTGCTGAAGGTGCTGCTCAAGGCGCGTTCGGAAGACGCCGGCGTCGCCTCCAAGCTGATCGCGACAGTCTCGGACCTCGAACAGATCGCCAACGACGACAACGCCAAGACCCAGGCCCTGAGCGGCTGGCGCCGCGAGGCGTTCGGCGAGGACGCCCTGCGGCTCAAGCGCGGTGAACTGGCTCTGGTGCTCGACGGCACCCGGGTCCGGGTGGTCGAGGTCCGGCGCGCGCCGAAGAAGGCCACCGAAGCCGCGGAATAGGGGCGGAGCCGCGCTTCGCACGCGGCTCCTCCAACTTAAGCCTCAGCAGGCGGCGACCGCCCGCGTGGCCAGCCTTTGGCTCAGCAAGGCCACCAGCATGGCTGCTGCGGGCATCAGCGCGCCGACCCAGGTGACGGCCGCAAGCCCAGGGCCATGGTCGATGACCGCGCCGCCCAGCCAGGCGCCCAGCGCATTGCCGAGATTGAACGCTGCGATGTTGAGGCTCGAGGCCAGGGTCTGGCCTGCGCCGCCGGCCGCCTCCATCAGGCGAAGCTGAAGCGGCGCGACAGTCGCGAAGGCAGCGGCGCCGAGAAGGCCGGTGAACACTACGGCGCCGATCCTGCTTTCCAGCCCGAAGGTCATGGCCAGCATCACCAGGGTGAGCGCGCCGAGCGTGCCGAAGAGGGCTGGGGTGAGCGCCCGGTCGGCGACCTTCCCGCCGAGGAAATTGCCCGCCACCAGGCCGCCCCCGAACACGAGCAGGATCGGCGAGACGGCGGCGATCGGGAAGCCGGTGATCTGGGTCAGGATCGGCTGGATGTAGGTGAACACGGCGAAGACGCCGCCAAAGCCCAGCACCGTCATCAGCAGGCCGAGCAGGACTTGCGGACGGCGCAGCACAGCCAGCTCCTCGGCGAGCGAACCGGCGTCGGCCGCCTGTTCGGCCCGCGGCACGAAGAGCACCAGCACGACCGCGGCGAAGACGCCGATGGCGCCGACCGCCCAGAACGTCGAACGCCAGCCAAAGGATTCGCCCAGCCACGCGCCGAACGGAACGCCCACCAGGGTGGCGGCGGTCAGGCCCGTGAACATCAGCGCGATGGCCGACGCCCGGCGCTCCGGCGCGACCAGCCCGGCCGCAACGACGGAGCCGACCCCGAAGAAGGTGCCGTGGGCGAGGGCGGTGACCACCCGCGCGACCATCAGGAACTCGTAGGTCGGCGCCAGAGCGCAGGCGATGTTGCCGATGGTGAAGATCGCCATCAGCGCGACCAGTGTCGTCTTCCGCGGCAACCGGCGGGTGGCGATGGTCAGCAACGGCGCGCCGGCGAAAACCCCAAGCGCGTAACCGGTGATCAGCAGCCCGGCGGCCGGGATCGAGACCCCGAGATCTCCTGAGACCTGCAGCAGCAGGCCCATGATGACAAATTCGGTGACCCCGATGCCGAAGGCTCCGGCGGTCAGGGCGTATAGGGCTATGGGCACAGGCTCTCTCCACGGAGCGTTCGAAAGGCCTGCGCTAGATGGAGCCAAATCGGCTGATGAAGTAGATTGCCTTTAGGCACATCAGTTGTGAGTTCAGTTCAATGTCACGGGCCGAGGTCAACCGCTCCACCGAGATGGAAGTCTTCGTGCGGGTCGTGGAGACCGGCGGGCTGTCGGCGGCGGCGCGAGCCTTGCGGCTGACGCCCTCGGCCGTGAGCAAGCTGATGGCTAGGCTCGAGGCCAGGCTTGGGGCCCGGCTGCTGAACCGCTCGACCCGCAAGTTGCAGCTCACGCCGGAGGGCGCAGCGTTCTATGCCCGAAGCGTCCAGGTCCTCGCCGACATCGAAGAGGCTGAACGCGAGGTGCTGGCCGGCGCTGCGCCGCGCGGCCGGGTCCGCGTGAACAGCGTGGTCGACCTGGGGCGAAACCTGCTGTTGCCGCTCGTCCCGGGCTTTCTGGCCGCCCATCCCGACGTGACGCTCGACATCGTGCTGACCGACCAAGTGGTGGATCTCCTGGACGAACGGGCGGACGTGGCGATCCGCGTCGGCCGGCTGCGTTCGTCGAACCTTACGGCCCGCAAGCTGGGTGAGAGCCGCGCGATCGTCGTCGCCTCTCCGGACTATCTGGCGCGGCGCGGAACGCCGACGACGCTCGAGGACCTGGCCCATCACCATCAGATGGACTTCACCTTTACCCGCAGCGTTCGGAACTGGCCGTTTCGGAACGCTGATGGCGAGGTCGTCTATCTGCCTGGCGTGGGCGGCGTGCAGGTGAGCGACGGCGAAAGCCTTCGTCGGCTGGCGCTGGAAGGCGCCGGCCTGGCGCGGCTCAGCATCTTCTCGGTCGCAGATGACCTTCAGGCCGGACGCCTGGTCCCGGTGTTGGAGGATTTCAATCCCGGCGACCGGCTACAGGTCCACGCCGTCTTCCTGGGGCAGGGTGGCCACCTGCCGGCCCGGGTTCGCGCCTTCATCGACTACCTCGCGCAGAATTTGCGGCTGCCGACCTGGAGCGATTGAGGAAGCTGTGGATAACTCGGGACTGTTGGCGCTGTTGACGTAGCGGCGTTCTTGGAGGCGGTTGCGCACCGATTATCCACCGAACGCGGATCTTTCGACCAGGCTTGACGCTTGCCACCACGCTGGATCAGAGCGAGCCTGACCTTGTCGAAAGGAAACGCGGCGCGACAGACCGGGAGACCGGAACGAAAGCGGGCAGAAGGTTCCAAGAGACGCGAACGCCAAGGGGCGACCCAAGGCCAAGCAACTCAAAGAGCCACGACGACGACCAGGACGGCCAGAGCAATCTCGCCACCGAAGCCGTCAACGACCTTTCTGGCATCAGGTCTTGAGGCCTGGATGAAGGCGACGCCGTGGGAAACCGCAGCGCCGCCTTCTTGCCTTTGGCTATTTGACGTCGGTCAGCGCGTCGTAGACCAGCGGATAGGAGATGCCCCGGACCTCCGGCGTATCCCGACCGGGGATGGAGCCGTTGAGGTTCTGGATCATCCCAATGAACACCAGGTCGTTGGTCGGGTCGATCCAGAACCAGGTGCCGAACGCACCGCCCCAGTAGTAGCTGTCCTGGCCCTGCGGCGTCTGGGCCTTGGCGGGATCCATAACGACCGCGAAGTCCATTCCAAAGCCAATGCCCTGCTGGCTCGGCCCATAGAGGTCGACCAGCACTCCGTCCTTCAGGACGTTCTGGCGCATGAGCTTGACGGTTTCTGGCTTGAGGATCCGGGCGCCCTCCAGTTCACCGCCATTGAGCAGCATCTGGCTGAAGCGCCAGTAATCCTCGGTCGTGGAAAGCAGGCCGCCGGAGCCCGATAGCAATGCCGGCTTGACCGAAGGATCGACGGAGTTGGGCGGCGCGATCAGCTTCTTCTGGGAGTCGTAGCTATGGATGGCGCTGACCCGCGAAACGTCGGCGGCTGGAACGGCAAAGCCAGTGTCTTTCATCTTCAAGGGCTTGAAGATTCGCTCCTCGAAGAACTGGTCCAGCGGCTGGCCGGACAGCTTTTCGACGATGTACCCCTGGATGTTGACGCTGGGGCCATAACGCCAGTCCGACCCCGGTTGGGTCGCCAGCGGCAGCTTGGCGAGCTTGTCGATCATCGCCTGCAGCGGCTGGTTGCGATCGGTGACGTCGGGCGCGTACCCGCCCGAAACGTCGAAGCCGGCAGTGTGGCTCATCAATTCGCGCATGGTCATCGGATGATCCTGCGCGACCAGGGCTCCGTCGGGACCCTTCACCTTCAGGTCCGCGAACTCTGGGATGTGCTTGGCCACCGGATCGTCCAGCTTCCACTTGCCCTCTTCGTAGAGGATCATCATAGCCACGCCGGTCACCGGCTTGGTCATGGAGGCGATACGGAAGATCGTGTCGCGGCGCAGCGGGGCCTTGGTGTTCACGTCCTGGACGCCATAGGCGTCGAAGTGGACGACCTTGCCATGGCGGGCGAGGAGCGTGGTGACCCCGGCCAGTCGGCCCTCGTCCACCAGGCCGTGGAAGGTCTTGTCGAGCGCCTGGAGCCCGGCTGGCGAAACGCCGGCGCTGGCTGGTGCGGCGACCTTCACCTCCGCCCAGCTAGGACCCGCGCTCAGCGCGGCGGAGGCGAGCAGGCAGGCAAGCAGACGCTTTCGCGTGATGGACATGGTCGTTCCCCCCTAAGGATTCGATCTTTGTTGATCGCATTCTAGCGTGGGGTACGGACCGCGACCAAGTCCAGCCTCCTAGAGGCCAAGCGCCTCGCGCATGACCTCGCTCACGGCCGGCTGGTCCATCAAGCCGCGGACGGCCGCCGCGTTGGGGCCACGTGCGTAGGCGGCGACGTCCTCGCCGGTGTGGGCTGCGCTCAGCAACGGCACGGCCGCGGGGGTGACTGCACCCATATTGGCGGGGTCCGGCGCGACGCGCGTCTCGCCCTTGGCGGGGGCGCCCGGGCCGGTCGCATACATCAGGATCGGGATCGCCTTTCCGTCGAGCGCCTGGGCCGGATCTTCGTCATTGCCCGGTAGCACGCTCAGGATCGAGGTGTCGCGCGCGCCGCCGTTGATGGTCAGGCCATGACTATGGTCGGCCGTGACGATGATCAGGGTGTCCTTCGGATCGGTCATCGCCGCCGCGGCGGCAATCGCCTTGGAAAACTCCACCGTTTCGGTAAGGGCGTCGTGCGCGAGATTGGCGTGATGCGACTTGTCGATCAGGGCGCCTTCGACCACCAGGAAGTAGCCCTTTGGATTGCTCGAGAGCAGGTCAATGGCCTTGGTGGTCATCGCTGTCAGGGTCGGCGCGTCGGCCTTCGCCGCCTGGCGTTCGCTTTCGCGCAGCATGTTGTTCGGGGCGAAGAGGCCCAGCACCGGGCCTTTGTCTTTGGCCAGCTCGTCGAGAGCCGAACCCGTCTCGACATAGGCGCCGCCCGTCGCCTTGCGCCACTCAGCCACCAGGTCGCGGCCATCCTTGCGCCCGGCCGGCTGGAACGGATTGCGACCGCCGCCCAACATGACATCGAGCTGCTGCGCCTTTGGGATGTCCAGCATCTGCCGCGCGATGTCCACGCAGCCGGCGGCCTTGGCTTGGGGCGGCAGATCGGCGTCCGATTGCCAGCGGCGTGTAGGTGTGTGGGCGTAAAGAGAGGCTGGCGTCGCGTCGGTGATGGCCGCCGTCGAGACCACGCCGGTGGACCGCCCGTTCTTCTTGGCCAGCTCCGCCAGGGTGGGTACGGCCTGCCCATCAGCCGAGGCGCAATCGCCAGCGCGGACCTGATCGGTGACGCCTAGGGCGCCGTTGATCGTGCGATGTCCCGTCAGCAGGGCCGAGGCGCCGTTAGCGGAATCGGTCACCAGGCTGTTGGCCGAGTAGGTCCGGACGAGGGCGAGGTCAGGGAAGCTCTCGAAGGAGAGCAAGTTGGACGCGCCGTCGGCCCCGCGCTGCTGCGCTTCATATATGCGCGCCGCCGTCAGGGTCGAGACGCCCATGCCGTCGCCGATGAACAGGATGACGTTTTTCGCCCGCTCGGCCGCCGATGAAGGGACGGCCGCCGCACAGACGCCGCCAACCAGGACACAAGCCGCCAAACCGCGCCGCCAACCAGAAAAGATACTCACGCCCATGATCTCCACTCGGCCTCCCGAAAGGGACAGCCGTCGTCAGACGACTTTGCGCGCTTCTCATCGGCGGCATTGATCACGCGGGCATGAAGTCCCCGTGACGAATTGATGTCGGTCAGCCGAGCTGGAGTTTCAGACGCAGGGCCTGGGCCAGTGCCTGGGCGCGTTTGGCGGTTTGTTCGCCCAGCAGGATGTCGCCCCAGCCGGGTTGGGGTGAAAGCATCAGTTTGTCGCCGTCGATCATCAGGGCGCAGTGGGCGAGGAGCGCGGCGTTGCGGCCGGAGAGGTCGCAGCCCAGACGGATGGCCGAGCCCAGGGCGCGGGCGCGCTGGCGACGCTCGGCGGACAGCACCTTGCCCACCGTCGCTGTATCCGGCGTGGCCGGAGCCGACGAATGACGTGCAAACACCGCGCTCGCCAGGAACGCGCGTTCCGGGTGGTTCATGCCGGCCAAAGGCGCCCGCAGCACCTGCTGGAAGGCCAGGTCCCCGCGATGGTCCGGGTGCAGGCGAGCGCCCAGGTCGGCCAGTCGACAGGCAGCGGCGGTCAGGATTGGCTCGCGCGCGCCAAACACCCGGGACAACTGATCGAATGCCGGCGTTAGCCAAGCGTGAAGCGCCTCGCCAAGGTCGGCCGAAAGGCCGCGGACGGTCGTCAGGGCTTCGCAGCCCTCGATCAGCGGATCGCGCGCGGCCTCTTCCGGCGACATGGATTCGAGCAGCAGCCCTTCGCGCAGCCCGTAGGCCGAGATCACCACCCGTTCGATGCCCAGACGCTCGATGAGCGCGTCCAGCACCAGGGCGGAATAGGGCAGGGTGTCGAAGCGCTTCTTGGATAGGCCCTGAATCCGCTCCAGGCTGCCTTTCGACTGGCGCGCGACGAAACGGGCCACGTCCACCGCATCCGATCTGCTCATCTCGTACTGGTGCGCGACCTTCAGCGGATAGTCCGCCATCTCCATGTGCAGGAGCGCGAGGTTGCGCCACGCGCCGCCGACGGCGTGAAATTCCCGCGTCCGGAAACGCAGCGCCGCCGTCTCGATGCGCTGATCGATCTGCTTGCGCACCTTCTCGATGTCCAGGGGGCGCGGCGCGCCCAGGGCGAATGGCCCAAGCGGCAGGGTGATCCCTTCGGGCGGCGCACTGGGATCGAGATGGACGAGTTCCAGGCTGGAGCCCCCCAGGTCGCCGACGACGCCTGTGGCGTCGGGCTGGCCCGCGATCACGCCCAGGGCGGCGTAGCGGGCCTCTTCGACGCCAGAGAGCACGCGGAGCCGCAGTCCGGTCTCCATCTCCACGCGGGCGAGGAACTCGGTCCCGTCGGCCGCCTCGCGGACCGCGGCCGTGGCGACGGCGAAGATCTCGGCGCGATCCCAACCGGTGAGGGTGGCGCGGAACCTGCGCAAGGCAGCGAGCGCGACCTCTATCCCGTCGGGCGAGAGTCGGCCGGTGGTGGGCAGGTCGCGGCCAAGCCCCGCCAGAGCCTTTTCGTTGAAGACGGTCCAGATCGCCCGGCCCTCAAGCCGATAGATGACCAGGCGCACGGAGTTCGAGCCGACGTCGATGACGGCGGCCTGGCGAAAGCCTGGGTCCTGGTGCGCGACGGGCTCTTCCCGCAAGAGGCGATTATCCGCGCGAGGCCACATGATCGATTGCGCGCGGCATGTCCTTCACCCTCTCGCCCCGGCCCGAAAGGCTGGGATTGGTCATGAAGTACTCGTGCGCAGAAAAGGCGCTCGGATGATCCCATGACGGATCGCGGGTATAGCGGCCGTCCGTATCCAGCGTCCAGCTTTGAGCTTCGTCCTTCAGGTTCGCGACCATGATCTGCTGCAGGACCTGCTGGTGGACTGTGGGGTTCTCGACGGGTGTTAGGCATTCCACCCGGCGATCGAGGTTTCGCGGCATCCAGTCGGCCGACGAGATGAAGACCCGGTTCTCGCCAGACGGCATCGGCGCGCCGTTTGCGAACGCCACGATGCGCGCGTGCTCCAGGAAGCGCCCGACGATCGACTTGACCCGGATGTTGTCCGAAAGCCCGGGCACGCCGGGGCGCAGGCAGCAGATGCCTCGGATGACCAACTCGATCGGCACGCCGGCCTGGCTGGCCTCGTAAAGCGCATCGATGATCACCGGATCGACCAGCGAGTTCAGTTTGGCCCAGATGCCAGCCGGCCTACCTTCGCGGGCGGCCTGGACCTCCCGGGCGATGAAGGTGAGCAGATCAGCCTTCATGGTCAGGGGCGAGGGCGAGAGCTTCTCCAACCCGTCGGGCCGCGCATAGCCGGTGATGAAGTTGAAGAGCTTCGCGGAGTCGCGCCCGAGCGCCGGATCGCAGGTGAACAGCGACAGGTCGGTGTAGATCCGGGCCGTGACCGGGTGATAGTTGCCGGTGCCGAAGTGGCAGTAGGTCCGAAGCTGGTCGCCTTCCCGACGCACCACCATCGAGAGCTTTGCGTGAGTCTTGTACTCGACGAAGCCGAAGACCACGTGCACGCCGGCCCGTTCCAGGTCCCGGGCCCACTTCAGGTTCGCCTCTTCGTCGAAGCGGGCCTTGATCTCGACCAGGGCAGTGACGTTCTTGCCGTTCTCCGCCGCCTCGATCAGCGCCGCCACGATCGGACTGTCCGACGAGGTCCGATAGAGGGTCTGCTTGATTGCCAGCACATTGGGGTCGCGCGCCGCCTGGCGGATGAACTGGATCACCACGTCGAAGCTCTCGAACGGGTGGTGGACCAGGATGTCCTTGGCGCGGATGGCCGCGAAACAGTCGCCGCCATAGTCGCGGATGCGTTCGGGGAACCGCGCCTCGAACGGCTTGAATTTCAGGTCCGGCCGGTTCGACGGGATGAGCTGCGAGAGCTCGTCCAATCCCAGCAGGCCGTCGATCAGGATGATGTCCTCGTCCTTGGCGTGCAGGTTCTCGACGATGAAGTTGCGCAGCTCGCCGGGCATGGCGGCTTCGATCTCGACGCGCACGACCGAGCCCAGGCGACGCTGCTTGAGGCGAACCTCGAACTCGCGGACCAGGTCTTCGGCCTCTTCTTCGATTTCGACGTCGCTGTCGCGGATCAGCCGGATGACGCCCATCGCCTCGACCTCGGAGTCGGGGAAGAGGTGGTCCATGAACAGGGCCGTGAGGCTTTCCAGGCTGATGAAGCGGCGATCGGGCCGCTTGCGCCGGCTGGGCGCCGCGGGCAGCTCCCAGAAGCGCGCCACCTGCGCCGGGATTGGAACCAGGGCGTAGAGCAGCCGTCCGTCGACCAGGCCCTTCAGCTTCAGGACGATCGAGAAGGCCAGGTTCGGAATGAACGGGAAAGGGTGCGCCGGGTCGATGGCCAGCGGCGTCAGGACCGGAAAGATGCGCGACAGGAAGATCGCTTCCATCGCTTGCTTTTCGGCCGCGGTGACCTCGTCGGGCATGACCACCGAAAGGCCTTCGCCGGCCAGTTCCTGGCGCAGGCGGCGCCATTCGGCCTGCTGGTCGGCCATCAGGTTCGCAGCCTCGGCGTTGACCCGCACGAGTTGCTCGGCGGCGGTCAGGCCGTCCTGCGACACCGCTCGCACGCCTTCCCGGGCCTGGGCCTTCAGGCCGGCCACGCGCACCATGTAGAATTCGTCGAGGTTATTCGCCGAGATCGAAAGAAAGCGGAGGCGCTCGAGCAGCGGGTGGCGGGGGTTCTTGCTCTCGTCGAGTACGCGCTCGTTGAAGGCCAGCCACGAGAGCTCGCGGTTGAAGAAGCGCTCTGGCGAAGTGATCAGCTCGGCGTCGAGCGTCAGCGGGCTGGCGTCTTGGGGGCGAGGAGTGCGGGCCGCGTAGGTCATGGACTGAGCATCGTTCGGCATGGAGCGGTTCTGAACCAGCCCCGCATACGGTGCAAGTCATCCCTCCAAAACGTCAAGATTCTCCATATCATCTTCAAGAATCTGTCGCGCCAGCAGTCTGGAAATCGGCCGCTGTTCATGGTCGGCCGCCTCATCCAGTCGCTTCACGATTTCGCGCGCATAAGGAATCGATCGTTCCATCCGCCGCAACAGGTACGGAAAGATGTCCTGCGGCGGTCGAATGCTCCGCTCCCGGAAGAATCTTCTCAAGGCGCCTTCCAGAACTTCATCGTCCGGCTCCTCGATCTCGGCGACCATCAATGCGTTGAGGCGTGAGCGCAGATCGGGAAGGGCGGTCGCCCAGCCGGCGGGCGCTGAGCGGGCGGTCAGCAGGAGCCCGCTGTCGGACCTCCCGGCGATGTTAATGAGGTGAAACAGCGCCTCGTCGTCGATGCCCTGGTCCACGTCTTCCAGAAGGACGGGGCGGCCGTCGGCGGCGAGGATGTCGGGCGCCAGGCGGTCTATGACCACCGCATCCACGCTCTGGGCCCAGCCCCGGGCGAGGTGGGTCTTGCCTGCGCCTTCCGGACCAATGAGGGCCAGCGCGCCGGCGGGCCAACGCGGCCACGCGTCCAGCGTCGCCACGGCCTGGGCGTTGGAAGGTCCCGTGACGAACTCTTCACGGGCGAAGGAAACCGGACGCCTGAGTTCCAGGCGTAACTGCCGCATCATGGGCCCCGAACGAGGTGGAACTACCTACGAATTTACCAACCACCTGCAGGCTGGTCGACGCACTTCTAGGCGTGGCCTGGGGATGACTTGCGATTTAGGCGGGAGAACTCGGGGCCGGGCGGGCGCGATCGCGGGCCGAAAGCAGCGCCCAGCCTTCCGGCCGCAGCAGTTCGAGCGGCGAAAAGCGGACCTTGTAGTCCATCTTGTCCGAGCCCCGGACCCAATAGCCGAGATAGACGTAGGGGATCTCGGTCAGCGCCGCCTGCACCACGTGATCGAGGATCATGAAGGAGCCGAGGCTGCGGCGGGTCATGGTCGGGTCGTAGAACGAATAGACCAGGCTGAGGCCGTCGTTCATCAGGTCGACCAGCGCGCAGGCCACCAGGTCACCGGGGCCGCCGTCCTGCGAACGCTGCCGGTATTCGATGATGTGGGTGCGGACCGCGGTGTCCTCGACCATGGCGACATAGTCCGGCCAGGTCATCTCGGCCATGCCGCCGTCGGCGTGTCGGGTCAGCAGGTATCGGCGAAGCAGGTCGAACTGCTCCATCGTCGCCTCGGCCTCGACCAGATGCCGTTCCAGGTCGTCATTGCGCGCCAGGACGCGGCGTTCAGACCGCGAGAAGGCGTAGTCCTTGGCGGGAATCCGCGCCGAAACGCAGGCCGAGCAGCTCTCGCAGGCCGGCCGATAGGCGATGTTCTGCGACCGACGAAAGCCCACCTGGGTCAGGCTGTCGTTTACGATGGCGCCGTCGGACAGCGGAAGGTGTGCGAAGACCTTCCGCTCGTGCCGGTCGGGCAGATAAGGGCACGGGCTTGGCGCCGTCAGGAAGAACCTGAGCTGTCGCGTCGGGAAGTGTTGCGTCACGGACCGCTCTCGAAACAGTGCGCCTGACGCGATTAGGCGTCATGGGAAGCTTGTGCGCAAGTTCCCATTACGTCACTCCCGGGTGACCTCCTACTGGAGGCCGTGGTCGGGCGGGAGAACCGGCGCCTCACGCAACAACACGATGGCGATCCGACGGTTGCCGGCCAGGGTCGGATCGTCTGGATAGAGCGGCTCGGAATTGGCCTTGCCCGACACCTGATAGACCCGGTCCGGATCGACTCCCGCGCTCTGCAGGATCCGGCGCGAAGCGTCCGCCCGGCCCGACGAGAGCCGCCAGTCGGAGTCCGGGGTCACGCCATTGGCCGACATATTGGTGTGCCCGGCGATGGTGATCCGGTTCGGCAGTTGATTGATGACCCGGGCGACCGCACGCAGCAGCAGCTTAGCGCGCTCGTTGGGTTCGGCGCTGCCCGCTCCGAACATCGAGCGGCCTTCCTGGTCGACGAGCTGGATGCGCAGGCCCTCGGGGGTCTGGTCGATCAGGATGTTCTTCGACAGTTCGGCCAGCTCGGGCATGTCCTGCAGGGCCTGCCGCAGCGACTGTGCGGCGGAGGCGAACGCCGCCTGCTCGCGCTGCAGGATGGCTTCACGCAGGGCCTCGGTGGAGGCCTCGGGCGCCGCTTCCTTGGCGGCGTCCTCGCGGGATCCCTCGCTGGGGGTGCGCGATTCCGGCGCCATCTCTTCGATGATCGCCTGGGAGCCGGCGCCCATCGAGCCTTCTTCGCCCAGGGCGGTGCCGCCAAGGATGCCGCCGGAGCCGGACGTGGTCTCGGCCACGCTGGCAGGTGCGAAATAATCTGCGATCCCGCGCTTTTGCTCGGGACTGGTGGTGTTGATCAGCCACATCAAGAGAAAGAAGGCCATCATTGCGGTCACGAAGTCCGCATAGGCCACCTTCCAGGCGCCGCCATGATGCGCGTGCCCGTGCCCTTTCTTGATCTTCTTGATCAGGATAGGCGCTTCGCCCATCGCCATGGTGTTCTACCTCGGAGGCCCTGATTGGTCGTCAAGGTGAAGCGCGGCCGTTAAGATGACGTTGAGCGTGTAGAGGATGTTTCGATGAAGGTCGCTTTTGTGGGTCTTGGGGTCATGGGTTTCCCCATGGCGGGCCATCTGGCCAAGGCCGGGCATGAGGTCGCGGTGTTCAACCGCAGCCCCGAGAAGGCCCAGCGTTGGGCGCAGGCGCATGGGGGCGTGGCCGAGCCCACGGTGGCGGCCGCGGCCAAGGACGCGGAGATCGTCTTCCTTTGCGTCGGCAACGACGACGACGTTCGCGGCGTCGTGAAGGAGGCCCTGCCGGCCATGGCCCAGGGCGGCATTGTCGTCGATCACACCACCACCTCGGCCAAGGTGGCCCGCGAAATGGCGGATCTTGCTCGCGAAAGCGGCCGCTGGTTCGTCGACGCGCCGGTTTCCGGCGGCCAGGCGGGCGCGGAGAACGGCCAGCTCACTATCATGTGCGGCGGCGATCCGCAGGCTTACGCCCGCGCCGAGCCGGCGATGGCCGCCTTTGCCAAGGCCAGCCGCCTGATGGGCGCGCCGGGTTCTGGCCAGCTTACCAAGATGGTCAACCAGATCTGCATCGCCGGCGTGGTCCAGGGCCTGGCCGAAGCGTTGCATTTCACCAAGCGCGCCGGCTTGGAGCCGTCCGAGGTGCTGGCCGCGATCTCCAAGGGGGCGGCCCAGTCCTGGCAGATGGAAAACCGCTGGCCGACCATGGCCGAGGACAAGTTCGACTTCGGCTTCGCCGTCGACTGGATGCGCAAGGACCTTGGCCTGGTGCTGGACGAGGCCAAGTCCAACGGCGCCCGGCTGGATATGACCGCCCTGGTCGACGGCTACTATGCCGAGATCCAGGCGATGGGCGGAAGCCGCTGGGACACCTCCAGCCTCGTCGCGCGGCTGGAGAAGTAGCTAAAGGAGATCCTCCTCCCGCAAACTGGTGTCATCCCGGTTTCGGCCGCAGGCCGAAGACCGGGACCTATGGATTTCTCAAGATGAGGATCGGCCGCGCCGTCTTTGGCGGGAGGCGGCGCAGCCGCTTATAGCGATCCTCCCCATCGGGGGAGGTGGCTCGCCAAAGGCGAGACGGAGGGGGCCGCCCGATTGGGCGGTTCCACCGATCAGCCGCAACCTCCCCGATGGCGGAGGAGGGGCGTCGCCTTGCGGAGGTAGAAGTTGCGTCTTCAACGAACGCGCGCATTCTAAGCTTCAGCATAACGGAGCGAGCGCGTGTCTGAGCCTGTCACGACCCCCGACTTAATCGTTCAATTCATCCCAAGCGTACTCATCGGGCTGATATGGGCGATCCCAATTTACAGAACCTGCCTGAAGCGAGGCGTGGGGCCGTGGCCGTGGGTCATCGCCTGCCTCGTGCCATTCGTGAACTTGATCGCTATCCCGGTATTCTGGGTGACGACCATCATGGCGATCCTAGATCGCCTGAACGCCGAAGCTTCCAGCAAGGTGAGCTGAAACTCTACCCCAACCGAGGCAATACCTGCCGTTCCAGCAGCGGCGCCAGCCGCACGCTGGGCGGCGATTTCGGCTCGATCCAGAGCAGTTCCTCGATCTCGGCCTTGGCCACGACGCCGCCGGCGATGTCGGCCAGGTAGATCGAGCCATAGACCCGGGTGTCCGGTTCATTGGCGGCCGGGGCGTCGAAGGTCCCCAGATGCTGGGCGCTGACCAGGTCACAGCCCAGTTCCTCGCCCAGCTCGCGCGAAAGGGTGTCGAGATCGGCCTCGCCGGGATTGCGCTTTCCGCCCGGCAGCATGAACGCGGTCGTCCCGCGTTTGCGCACGGTCAGAACGCGCCCGCCGCGATCGCGGATGACGCCGGCGACGATCTCTACGGCTTTCACGCCCCCAGCATCCTCGCGGCGCGAGGAGCGAAGTAGCTGATGATCCCGGCGGCGCCGGCGCGCTTGAAACCGCCCAGGCTCTCCAGGATGGCCCGTTCCTCGTCGATCCAGCCGTTTTGGGCGGCGGCCATGATCATCGCGTACTCGCCCGACACCTGGAAGGCGAAGGTCGGCATGCGGAATTCCTGGACGACCCGGCTGACGATATCGAGATAGGGCATGCCTGGCTTGACCATGACCATGTCGGCGCCCTCGGCGATGTCTAGAGCCACCTCGCGCAGAGCCTCCTCGGTGTTGGCCGAGTCCATCTGGTAGGTCTTCTTGTCGGCGGGGCCTGCCGTGCCGAGCTTTCCGGAGCCGATCGCGTCGCGATAGGGCCCATAGAAGGCCGAGGCGAACTTGGCGGCGTAGGACATGATCATCACGTCCTGCAGGCCTTCGGCCTCCAGGGCCGAACGCAAGGCGGCGCAGCGCCCGTCCATCATGTCCGAGGGCGCCAGGATATCGCAGCCGGCCTTGGCCTGGACCAGGGCCTGTTCGACCAGGCGCTCGATGGTCGGGTCGTTGGCGATCTTGCCGCCCTCGATGATCCCGTCGTGGCCGTGGTCGGTGAAGGGGTCCAGCGCCACGTCGCACATGATCCCGACCTCGGGCGCGGCGTCCTTCATAGCCTTGACCACGGTGGCGATGACGCCGTTCGGATCGGCGGCCAGCGAACCGGCCGCGTCCTTCTTGGCGCCGTCGATATGCGGAAAGATCGCGATCGCGGGGATGCCCAGCTTGCGGGCTTCGACCGCCGCCTTGGCGCAATCCTTGACCGACAGGCGCGAGACGCCCGGCATTGAGGCCACCGGAACTTCGCCTTCGCCCTCGTGAACCACCATCGACCAGATCAGGTCCGCCGGAGTCAGCACGCTTTCGCGGACCATTCGGCGGATCCAGTCAGCCTGACGCAGGCGACGCAGGCGAAGGGCGGGGTAGGCGGCGAGTAGGGGCTGGCTCATGAGCGCGCGCTGTGGCCCATCGCCCGTCCTGACGCAAGCCTCATGACGCCCAGGGCGGGCGCAAACACCAGCCACAGGCCGCCCAGCGCGGCGAACAGCGTCGTCAGCGCGCCAAGGATGACGAGCGGCGCGTCGAGCGTCACACGTGTGAAGTCGATCTGAACCACGTCGGGCGAGTTCCATCCCTCGATCCGCGTGACCTCGAACATCGTCGCAGCGATTTTCACCATCACCCCCAGCAGCGAAGCCGCGGCGGCCATCGCCATGGCGAAGGCGATCCAGAAGATCCGGATCTGGAACGCGAAATGCGAGGCGAGGAGCTCCGGCGCCTCGTCGCGCTGCGAATAGGCGATAACCGCGGCGGCCACCGCTGGGACGCCCGCGAACAGGACCGCCGCGAACAGCAGGGCGTAGTTGATGTAGGCGACGTTGCGGGCGGTCTCCGCCCTGCGCCCGCCGTGTTCATCCGGGACTGCCATGACTGGACCTCATTGAGACGCCCCCCAACGGCGTCGGCATCGTTGACAGGTTGCGCGAGCAGAGCGACTTGCTCAAGCCACCCCGATGAGCGAGGTCTAGGGAATGGATTTCACGCTCTCTGACGATCAACGCGCAATACAGGATGCGGCGCGAGCCTTTGCCGAGGCTGAACTTGCCCCTAGGTCAGCCGAATGGGACGAGCAGAAGCACTTCCCGGTCGACGTGCTCCGCAAAGCCGCCGAGCTCGGCTTCGCAGGTATCTATATCGGCGAAGACGTGGGGGGCTCCGCCCTGACCCGCCTGGACGCGTCGATCGTATTCGAGGCGCTCAGCTATGGCGATGTCGCTACGGCCGCCTACCTGACGATCCACAACATGGCCTCGTGGATGATCGACCGCTTTGGCGACGAAGCGCTGCGCAAGCGGTTCCTGCCGCGGCTCACTACGATGGACCTCGTCGCCTCCTACTGTCTGACCGAGCCCGGTTCGGGCTCGGACGCCGCCGCCTTGCGGACGACCGCGGTCCGGGATGGCGACCACTACGTGCTGAATGGATCGAAGGCGTTCATTTCGGGGGGCGGGGTTTCGGACCTCTATGTCGTCATGGCGCGCACCGGCGCGGAGGGCGCCAAGGGCGTCTCGGCCATCGTGGTCGAGAACGGCGCGCCGGGCCTCTCTTTTGGCGCCCAGGAACGAAAGATGGGCTGGAACGCCCAGCCGACCGCCCAGGTCAATTTCGACAATGTCCGCGTGCCGGTCGAGAACCGCATCGGCGGGGAGGGCGAGGGCTTCCGGTTCGCCATGATGGGCCTGGACGGCGGGCGGCTGAACATCGCCTC
The DNA here is from genome assembly GCA_023445705.1 of Pseudomonadota bacterium. GTDB lineage: Bacteria > Pseudomonadota > Alphaproteobacteria > Caulobacterales > Caulobacteraceae > Phenylobacterium. The sequence goes on along the minus strand of JAEXKM010000365.1, from coordinate 2,619 downwards.
CTGCTCCCTCGGCGGGGCGGCTTTCGCGCTGGACACGGCCCAGGCCTATATGAGCGAGCGCAAGCAGTTCGGCCGCCAGCTCGCTGATTTCCAGGCGCTGCAGTTCAAGATCGCGGACATGGCCACCGAACTTGAGGCCGCGCGCTTGATGGTGCGCCGGGCGGCTCACGCCCTCGACAATCGCGATCCCGCAGCCACGAAGTACTGCGCCATGGCCAAGCGGTTCGCGACCGACGCAGGGTTCGAGGTGGCGAATCAGGCGCTGCAGCTCCATGGCGGATACGGCTATCTGAAGGACTACCCGCTCGAGCGCGTCGTCCGTGACCTTCGGGTTCACCAGATCCTCGAAGGGACCAACGAGATCATGCGGGTGATCATCGCCCGGGAGATGTTCCGGCAATGACCGACGAAGTTCTGACGCGCGTCGAGGGGCAGGTCGGCCGGATCACGCTCAATCGGCCGCAGGCGCTGCACGCCCTGACGACCGCCATGTGCCAGGCGATGACCGAGGCGCTGCTGGCCTGGCGCGACGACCCGGAGGTCAAGCTGGTCCTGCTGGACCATTCGGGCGAGCGCGGCTTCTGCGCCGGCGGGGACATTCGGATGCTGGCTGAAAGCGGAGCCGGCGATGGCCAGGCCGCGCGTGAGTTCTTTTTCGTCGAGTACCGCCTGAACCACCTGCTCTTCGAGTACCCGAAGCCGGTCGTCGCCGTGATGGACGGCGTCACCATGGGGGGCGGGGCGGGCCTATCGATGCCGGCCCGTTATCGCATCGCCACCGAGCGCACGACCTTCGCCATGCCTGAGACCGGTATCGGGCTCTTCCCTGACGTCGGCGGCGGCTGGTTCCTGCCTCGCATGCCCAGCCACGTCGGAACCTGGCTGGCCCTCACCGGCGCACGGATCAAGGCCGCCGACTGCGAGCTCGCGGGCGTCGCCACCGACTATGTCGAGAGCGCCCGGATCGCCGACCTGAAGGCCGCCATCGTCGCTGATCCCGATGCTATCGAAGGGATCCTCGTGGACTATGAGGCAGACGCGGGTCGCCCGCCCCTGGCCGTCCACAAGGACGAGATCGACCGACTCTTCGCCGCCGACAGCCTCGAAGCCATTCTCGCCACATTGAAGTCCGAAGGCACGGAGTGGGCCGGCGAGCAGCTCAAGATCATGCAGACCAAGTCGCCCCAGACCATGAAAGTGGCCCTGCGCCAGCTCCGTCTCGGCAGGAACATGGGCTCTTTCGCGGAAAACATGACGATGGAGTACCGTATCGGCGCCCGTGTGGTGCAGCGTCACGACTTCCTCGAAGGGGTTCGGGCGGTGATCGTCGACAAGGACAACGCCCCCCGTTGGAACCCACCGACGCCCGAGGGGGTCAGCGAAACCCTCCTCGACGGGATTTTCTCGCCGCTTCCTTCCAACGAGGAGTGGACACCGCTACCTTGATCTCAACGGCGGCCGGCAGAGCCGTCGAGGAGGAAACGAAAATGACGCGCAACCTGTGGATGGCCGCCGGCGCGGCCTTGTTGCTTTGCGTATCGGCGGCCCAGGCCGCGCCCCCTGCCAACGTCGCCGCGGCGCTCTCTGCGCCGGATCGCACCGACGCCGACAAGACGCGCGATGCGGCTCGCAAGCCTGCGGAAATGCTTGAATTTTCAGGTGTGAAGAGTGGTGACAAGGTCGGCGAGCTTGTGCCTGGCGGCGGTTACTTCACGCGCCTGCTCAGCGCTGCCGTTGGGCCCAGCGGTAAGGTCTACGCCGCGGTGCCGGTCGCCGACCTCGAAAAAGCCAAGGCTGCGGCCAAGGGCAATGTCGAGCCGGTTGGGATGACCCCGGACTCGCTCGGGTTGCCCGAACCGGTGGACCTGATCTTCACGGCCCAGAACTATCACGACTTCCACCTGAAGCGGCTGAACCTGGACGTGGCGGCCGTGAACAAGCGGCTCTACGATGCGCTGAAGCCAGGCGGTGTTCTGCTGATCATCGACCATGCCGCGGCGCCCGGGGCGCCGATCGAAACCGCCGATAGCCTGCACCGGATCGACCCGGCCGTGGTGCGGCGTGAGGTCGAGGCTGCAGGGTTCAAATTCGTCGGTGAAAACAACGCTGTACGGAACCCGGCGGATCCGAAGACGGCCAGCGTGTTCGACCCTGCGATACGGGGGAAGACGGACCAGTTCGTCTACAAGTTCCAGAAGCCCCAATAGGAGGCCTCATGCGTATCGCGTTCATCGGCCTTGGCAACATGGGCGGGGGTATGGCCGCCAACCAGGCCAAGGCAGGCCGGCAGGTGCTGGCGTTCGACCTGTCCCAAGCGGCCCTTGGCCGGGCGGGCGAGGCGGGATGCGTCCCGGTCGCCAGCGTCGCCGATGCTGTTCGTGAGGCCGATGCCGTGATCACCATGCTCCCGGCCGGGCCGCATGTGCGCAAGGTCTACGCCAAGGAGGTGTTTCCCAACGCTACCAAGAGCGCGCTGCTGATCGACTGCTCGACGATCGACGTCGAAAGCGCCAGGGCCGTCGCCGATCAGGCCAGGGCGCAGGGTTTCCTCTTCGCCGACGCGCCGGTTTCCGGCGGTACGGCGGCGGCCGACGCCGGGACCCTCGCCTTCATGGTCGG
>JAEXKM010000342.1 GCA_023445705.1 Pseudomonadota bacterium | reverse complement strand
CGACCAGCCACGAGGCGCTGGACGCCGACCACGCTATCCAGGAGGAGGTGCGCAACGCGGCGCGGACCCTGGTGGAGGCGGCGAAGGCCCGCCACCAGGGCAAGATGCTGATGGCCGGACGCAAGCTGAAGCCGGTCCGTCAGAAGTAGGGGGCGACCTGCCCCGGCGGGGAGGCGGTTTGGGCCTTGGGTCGAGACCTCCCCTGGCGGGGAGGCCCCCTCAGTCGGCTTTGCCGACAGCTCCCCAGCGGGGGAGCATCTGTTCCGAGTCACGTCTTCCCCGTTGGGGGAGGGGCCGCTTAGGCGACGCGCACCCGCGCGGTGCTTTCGGGCAGGTCCTGGCCGAAGGCGCGTTGGAAGAACTCGGCGACGGTGCCGCGCTCAAGCTCGTCGCACTTGTTCAGGAAGGTCAGCCGGAAGGCCAGGGCCAGGTCGCCGCCGAAGATCTCGGCGTTCTGGGCCCAGGTGATCACGGTCCGCGGGCTCATGACGGTCGAGATGTCGCCGTTCATGAAGGCGTTGCGGGTCATGTCGGCCACCCGGACCATGGCCGCGATCGTGCGGCGGCCTTCCGGGGTGTCGTAGTGCGGCGACTTGGCCAGGACGATGTCGGCTTCGACGTCGTGGGCCAGGTAGTTCAGCGTGGTGACGATCGACCAGCGGTCCATCTGGCCTTGGTTGATCTGCTGGGTGCCGTGATAGAGCCCTGTGGTGTCGCCCAGACCGATGGTGTTGGTCGTGGAGAACAGCCGGAAGAACGGGTTCGGGCGGATGACGCGGTTCTGGTCGAGCAGGGTCAGCTTGCCCTGTGCTTCCAGGATGCGCTGGATCACGAACATCACGTCCGGGCGTCCGGCGTCGTATTCGTCGAACACCAGGGCCACCGGCCGCTGGATCGCCCAGGGCAGGATACCTTCGCGGAACTCGGTGATCTGCTTGCCGTCCTTGAGGACGATCGCGTCCTTGCCGACCAGGTCGATCCGGCTGACGTGGCTGTCGAGGTTCACGCGGATGAGCGGCCAGTTGAGGCGCGCGGCCACCTGCTCGATGTGGGTCGACTTGCCGGTGCCGTGATAGCCCTGGACCATCACGCGGCGGTCATAGGCGAAACCGGCGCAGATCGCCTTGGTGGTTTCGGCGTCGAACTTGTAGGCCGGATCGATGTCCGGAACGTGCGCATCGCGCTCGCTGAAGGCCGGGACGGTCATATCTACGTCCACGCCAAAGGTGTCGCGCACCGACACCTTCTTGTCCGGCACCAGAGCGATGAGCTTGTCTTCTTGGGTATCGGCAAATGAGGTCATGACGCGTTTCGATTACAGGGTTACGGACGCAATGCAAACGGCTGTTTGCGCCCGAAAGGTCCTTGCCGCAACGGCAGTGTCGGTCGAGCGGCAGCCGGACCGAGCGCGTGCTGAACTGAGGTCGTCGTCCCCTATCCCAGCGCCTCGCGGCGCACCTGTCGGGGGGACGCGCCCCACCAGAGCCGGACGGCGCGGGAAAAGGCGCTTTCCTGGGAGTAGCCGAGCCGGCGGGCGAGGTCGGGCAGGGGGAGCTGGGACTGGGTGAGGAGGATGAGCGCCTCGCCCATCCGGCTCTCGTCGCGCAGCTTGGAAAAGCTGACGCCGGCCTCGGTCAGGCGGCGCTGGAGGCTGCGGGCCGAGAGGCCGAGCTCGGCGGCGACGCCGGGAACGCTGGCGATCTCGAAGCCCGAGCGGCGGACGGCGGCGCGGACCTCGTCGCAGAGGGCCTGGGACCGGCGATGGTCGCGCAGGAGGCTGTCGGCATAGGCCGCGTTCAGTTCCAGCAGGCGCGGATCGGCGCCGCGGATGGGGGCGGCAAGGTCCGCCTCAGCGAACTCCAGGCCCGCCTTGGCCGCGAAGGAGACGGGCAGGGCCAGGAAGCTCTCGTAGACCGCGGCGGGAGCGGCGCCCTTGGACATCAGCACCACGCGGCGCGGCCGCACGCCGGAGGCGAAGACCGAGCGGCGGGCGGCGGTCGTGCCCAGCACCGACTCCACCTGCAGGCGGGAGACCTCGACCGGGTCGGCGGCCGGCTCGTAGGTGAGGGTCAGCAGGCCGGGCTGGCGGGCGATGCGATAGCGGCCGCTGGCGCTGACCAGGGTCTGGTAGCGGCAGAGCATGTCGAGGGCCTGGCCGACATTGGCGCTGTGGGCGGTGAGCACCGAGACGACGTTGCTGGCCTGCATGGGCAGGGAGGCTCCCACCTTGAGGCCGAGCAGGGGATCGGGGTTCAGGCGCCCCGCGCGCCGCCAGACGCGCCGGGCCGAGCCCAGGTCGACATGGGAGTTGCGGGCCGCCTCGCCGCCCTCGAAGCCGCGCAGGCCCTGGGTGAGGGCGCGGCGGTCCAGACCCTCGCGCTCCAGCCCGTCGAGGGCGGCGTTCATCCAGCCGGCCATGATGGTGAGGGCGGTGCTCATCGCGCACACGATAGACGTGCGCCAATTCGAGCCAAGGGAAATGGCGCGTCAGGTCAAGAAAACGGCGTCCGACATCAAGCGACGGGGCCTAGCCTTCACATCGAAGCGGCGATGAGTCCGTGTGGAGGAGACGACCATGACAGAGACCGCCATCAAGGTGACGCCCCAGGCGAGCGGCTTCGGCGCCGAAATCGCGGGGCTGGACCTGTCGCGCCCGCTGGGGCCGGCCGCGCTGGGTGCGGTGAAGGACGCCTGGGCGCGCCACGGCGTCGTGGCCTTTCCCGGCCAGCCGCTGTCGCTGGAGGCGCTGGAGGCCTTCACCCTGCAGATCGGCGCCTTCGGGGTGGATCCGTTCATCAAGCCGATGGACGGGCATCCGAACGTGCTGGAGCTGCGCCGCGAGCCAGACGAGAAGGCGACCAATTTCGGGGCTGGATGGCACTCCGACTGGAGCTTTCAGAAGGAGCCGCCGGCCGCGACCCTGCTGCGCTCGGAGGTGACGCCGCCGGTCGGCGGGGACACCCTCTTCGCCGACTGCTCGCGGGCCTATGATGCGCTGTCGGACGCCATGAAGGCGATGCTGGCGCCGCTGCGCGCGGTGCACTCGGCCTCCCGCGCCTATGGCACGCAGGGCGTCTTCGCCAAGGAGACGGCCAAGCGGACCATGGAGATCATCGTCTCGGCCGACGCCGACAAGACGGTGTCGCATCCGCTGGTGCGCACCCACCCGGTTACGGGGCGCAAGGCGCTGTTCGTCAGCCCGGTCTATACGGTCGGGATCGAGGGCATGACCGCCAAGGAAAGCCAGGCGATCCTCGGCTTCCTCTTCGCCCACATGACCCAAGAGGAGTTCATCTACCGCCACAAGTGGAGCCAGGGGATGCTGCTGATGTGGGACAACCGCTGCACCGTCCACTTCGCCGACGGCGGTTATGACGGCCACCTGCGGGTGATGCATCGCACGACCGTGGCGGGCGACGTTCCGGTCTGACGGCCTCTGGGGTCGACTGGGGCGACGACCTGATACCCGTCATGGTGGAAGTGTGCGCCACTGCCCGGATCGATATCCGGAGGCGGCCATGCGCGGATCGCTTTTCGGCGGACATCGCCGATACGTGTTGTGTTCAGTCTCGCTGCTGGCGCTGGCCGCCAGCCCGGCGTTTGGACAGACGGTGGTGACAGGGCCGCTGACCGTCAACAGCGCGGTGACCGGGACCTACCAGGTCAACGCCAACGGCAGCCTCCAGCTTGCGGCCGGCGCGAACGTGGACGCCAACGGCGCCGGCTCGGCGATCACGTTGAACACCGCCACCTCGGCGCTGACGATGTTCAGCGGATCGACTGCCCGCAACGCGACGTCGCGGACCGTGGCGGTTTGGGGCGGGCTTGCGACCATCAGCGGGAGCGGGGTGCTGGACAACACCGTCGTCAGCGCCAACGGAGTCCATCCCATCGCCGTCTCGGTCGACGACAGTAGCGGGCTGGGCAGCGCGCTGGTCATGAACGGCGCGACGCTGCGAAGCACTGGGCTGAACACCCAGCACGACCGTGACGAGGGGGTGCTGACGCTCACCTTCGGCGGCCAGGCCTCCGTGCTGAACAGCTTCATCTATTCGCGCGTCACGGCTGCGGACGAAGCCAGCGGGCAGGACGGCATATCGATCACCGATGGGTCGCACGCGACGATTACCAACACCGTCATCGATGTCCGCCATGACGGGGCGGGCATGGGGATAGCCCTTGAGGCCGACGCCACGGCCGACATCAGCGGGGGTTCGATAACCCTCGTCGGGACGGCGGGAAGCAAGACGGGGCTGGTAATCGACTTCGGCAGCCACGTGACGGCGCAGAACCTGGCCATCTCGGTCACCGGCCCGAACAGCGAAGCCCTGGAAGTGTTCTCCTTCGCCCTATTCGGCTCGGGGCTCAGCACCTTCTCCAGCACTGGCGGCTCGATGAGCGTCAACGGCGCGAACAGCACCGGGATCGTGGTCGGCAGCGATTCCGAGGTGACGCTGTCGGGCACCCCGCTGACGGTCACCGGCGCAGGATCGCTTGGCGCCACGGTGGGCGGCGGAACGCACAGCTTCCTGCGGCTGGAGAACGGCTCGGACGTCACCGCGCCCAGCGGCCTCACGGCCTTGGGCGACAACTTCTTCGGCTCGACGGGCGTGTTCGAAGTCGAGATCGACAACTCCGACGTCATCGCCTCGACCGGCGACGCCATCATGGTCGACAACGCCATCGGCTCGATCACGATCACCAATGGCGCGCTGATCGAGGGGCAGGGCGGGGTCTTCCTGCGCGCTGTGCAATCGTTGCCGGAGGCCGACTTCGACCAGCAGCCGGTGATCGATGTCTCGCTGACCGACTCCGAGGCGATCGGCGACGTCATCACCGACCTGAACGACCGCAGCCCGGGCTTTGGGTCGCTCGTAAATCTCGACCTGACGCGGTCGGAGCTGACCGGCGGGATCGCCTATGCGGACAAGGTGGATCTCGATCCCGCCAGCACCTGGAACATGACCAAATCGTCGGACGTGATGACCCTGAACAACGCCGGGCTCATCGCGTTCACGCCCCCTGGCTCGGGCGGATACAAGAGCCTCACAGTGCATGACGCCTACGCCTCCTCGGGCGGGCAGATCGCGCTCAACACCTTCTTCGGGGACGAGACCTCGCCGTCGGACAAGGTGGTGCTGGACGGCGCTACGGGCAGCGGGGTGACGACGCTCAGTTTTGCGAAGGCCGGCGGTCTGGGCGCGGTGACCCAGGGCGATGGCATCCCGGTTGTAGAGGCGTTGGGC
>JAEXKM010000270.1 GCA_023445705.1 Pseudomonadota bacterium | reverse complement strand
TCATCGCCTTCGCGCCGCCGGTCTTCGCCAGCGTCAGGGTGATCGCAGCCGTCAGCGTCGTCTTGCCATGGTCAACGTGACCAATCGTGCCGATGTTGCAGTGCGGCTTATTGCGTTCGAACTTTTCTTTAGCCATTTCAAGCTCCAGCCCTGTTTGGGCTTGTCCTCTAAACTAGGGTTGGGGGCCGGACGGTCTCCAAGGAGACCGTCCAAACTCTGTCTCGAACGTTCTTCCGAAGAAAAACGTTACGCGTACTTCTTGATCACTTCGTCGGCGACGTGTTGCGGCACCGGATCGTAGTGGTCGTATTGCATGGTGAACTGGGCGCGGCCCTGCGACATCCCGCGAAGGGTGTTCACGTAGCCGAACATGTTCGCCAGCGGCACGAACGCGTTGACCACGATCGCGTTGCCGCGGGTGTCCTGTCCCTGGATCATGCCGCGGCGGCCATTCAGGTCGCCGATGACCGAACCCAGATACTCTTCCGGGGTCACGACCTCGACGGCCATGATCGGTTCGAGCAGCTTCGGAGCGCCCTTCTCGCGCAGTTCCTTGAAGGCCGCGCGAGCGGCGATTTCGAAGGCCAGCACGCTGGAGTCGACGTCGTGGTACTTGCCGTCGGTGAGGGTCGCCTTGAAGTCGATGACCGGGAAGCCAGCCAGCAGGCCGTTTTCCTTGGCCGATTCCAGGCCCTTCTCGACGCCGGGGATGTATTCCTTCGGCACCGCACCGCCAACGATCGCGCTTTCGAACACGAAGCCCGAACCCGGCTCACCCGGCTCGAAGGTCAGCATGACGCGGGCGAACTGGCCCGTACCGCCGGTCTGCTTCTTGTGGGTGTAGTCGATCTCGGTCTTGCGGCCCAGGCTCTCGCGATAGGCAACCTGCGGCGCGCCGATGTTGGCTTCGACCTTGTAGGTCCGCTTCAGGATGTCGATCTTGATGTCCAGGTGCAGTTCGCCCATGCCCTTCAGGATCGTCTGGCCCGACTCGAAGTCGGTCGAAACGGTGAAGGACGGGTCTTCCGAAGCCAGCTTGGCCAGGGCGACGCCCAGCTTTTCCTGGTCGGCCTTGGACTTGGGCTCGACGGCGATTTCGATAACCGGCGCGGGGAATTCCATGCGCTCGAGGATCACCGGCGACTTGTTCGGATCGCACAGGGTGTCCCCGGTGCGGGTTTCCTTCAGGCCAGCCAGGGCGACGATGTCGCCGGCGTAGGCTTCCTTGATGTCCTCGCGGTTGTTGGAGTGCATCAGCAGCATGCGGCCGACGCGTTCCTTCTTGTCGCGGGTCGAGTTCATCAGGCTCATGCCGGTTTCGAGCTTGCCCGAATAGATGCGGCAGAAGGTCAGCGAGCCGACGAAGGGGTCGTCCATGATCTTGAACGCCAGAACCGACAGCGGCTCGTCGTCCGAGGCCTTACGGACAACCGGCTCTTCCGTGCGGAAGTCGATGCCCGGGGTCGGCGGGATGTCGAGCGGCGACGGTAGGTAGTCGACGACCGCGTCGAGCAGAGGCTGGACGCCCTTGTTCTTGAAGGCCGAGCCGCAGAGGATCGGATAGAAGGCGCCGGTCAGCACGGCCTTACGGATGCACTTCTTGATGGTTTCTTCCGAGGGCTCTTCGCCACCCAGATAGGCTTCCATCGCGTCGTCGTCGAGTTCGACGGCGTTCTCGATCAGGTACTGACGAGCCTCGACGGCCTTATCCAGCAGGTCGGCCGGGATTTCTTCGTCGCGGAAGGACGCGCCCAGACCGTCGTTGTCCCAGACCACGGCCTTCATGCGGACCAGGTCCACCAGGCCCTTCAGCGCCGACTCGGCGCCGATCGGGAATTGGATCGGAACGGCCTTGGCGCCCAGGCGGTCGCGGATCGACTCGACCGACTTGTCGAAGTCGGCGCCCAGCTTGTCCATCTTGTTGACGAACACGATGCGCGGAACATTGTACTTGTCGGCCTGACGCCAGACCGTTTCGGTCTGCGGCTCGACACCGGCGTTGCCGTCCAGCACCGTAACGGCGCCGTCGAGCACGCGCAGCGAACGCTCGACTTCGATGGTGAAGTCGACGTGTCCGGGGGTGTCGATGATGTTCAGGCGCTTGTCGTTCCAGAACGCGGTCGTCGCAGCGGACGTGATCGTGATGCCACGCTCCTGCTCCTGCTCCATCCAGTCCATGGTCGCGGCGCCGTCGTGGACTTCGCCGATCTTATGCGACTTGCCGGTGTAGTAGAGGATCCGCTCCGTCGTCGTCGTCTTCCCGGCGTCGATGTGCGCCATGATTCCGAAGTTGCGGTAGTCTTCGATTTTGTGCGTGCGGGGCATAGCGGAAGCTCTGCTGGAGAAAGGCGTTCTGGATATATGAACGAACGGCGCGGGCGGTTTAACTCAAACCGCCCGCGCCGGAAAGCGATGGATGCCGGCTCTTACCAGCGGTAGTGCGAGAAGGCGCGGTTGGCTTCAGCCATCTTGTGCGTGTCTTCACGCTTCTTGACGGCCGTACCGCGGTTCGAGGAGGCGTCCAGCAGTTCGCCGGCCAGCTTCTCGGTCATGGTGTTCTCGCCACGCTTGCGGGCGGCGGTGACCAGCCAACGGATGGCCAGCGCCTTGCGGCGATCCGGACGGACTTCGACCGGCACCTGGTAGGTGGCGCCGCCGACCCGACGGGAGCGGACTTCGATGCCAGGAGCGACGTTTTCCAGAGCCGCATGGAACGTTTCCAGCGGGGTCTGGTCTTTGCGCTTGGCTTCCAGGATGTCGAAGGCGCCGTAGAGGATGTTCTCAGCGACGGCTTTCTTGCCCTCGTACATCACGTAGTTCATGAACTTGGTGACGGTGAGGTCGCCGAACTTGGGATCCGGCAGGACTTCTCGTTTTTCGGCGCGACGGCGGCGGGACATTCTTCTTATTCCTTACTTCGGACGCTTGGCGCCGTAGAGCGAACGACGCTGCTTGCGGTCCTTGACCCCTTGGGTGTCGAGCACGCCACGCAGGATGTGATAGCGGACGCCCGGAAGGTCCTTCACGCGGCCGCCGCGGATGAGCACAACCGAGTGCTCCTGCAGGTTATGGCCTTCACCGGGGATGTAGCACACCGCTTCGATGCCGGTCGTCAGACGCACCTTGGCGACCTTACGAAGCGCGGAGTTCGGCTTCTTCGGGGTCGTCGTATAGACGCGAGTGCAGACGCCGCGGCGTTGCGGGCAGCCCTTCAGGGCCGGCACCTTGTTACGCGACGGCTTATCTTGCCGAGGCTTGCGGATGAGCTGGTTGACTGTTGGCATCTAATCTCTGCTCTGGAGGCGTGTGCCGTTTGGCCGTGGCGCCTCGATAGGGGTTCGGTTCGTTCGTTGTCTCGAAACCACCCGTTGAACGCAAAAACTCGCCGGCGCGCGACCTCTTGCGCTCCGGCGGGCCTGGCCATCCCAAGGGACGAGCCGTTCATCGGGACAGAAGATGGAATCCTCGGCCTCGAAAGGAGCGCGGTTCTTACTCGCGAAGGCCACTCCCGTCAACGCTTGTGAAGGAATTGGCTTTTCCGACGCTTAGCTGAACAGCTTGGCCATCAAATTGCCCACTGGCGCGCGCTGCAATCGCTACGCCCGCAACCTGGGGACGCGCAATGAGGGACGCGGTTCGACGGCGAGCGATCATCGGCGTGCCCATCGCGTCGGGATTCGCGCACCTCGGCGTGCTCGCGCTGCTTGCGCTGGTCCGGCCCGAACTGCGGCAAATCGCGCCGCCGCCTGTTTTCGACGTGGAGATCCTTCCACGCGTCGTCCCCTCCCCTTCCGTCGGCGAGACCGTAGCGACCAGGGAGTTGCAGGTCCGCCCGCCGCGGGACGTGCGATCGAGGCCGGACGTGCCGCCGCTGGTTCTCCCCGAAGGCGCGATCGCGCCGCCCGATCAGACCGCCCCCTCAGGACCTGCTCGGCCAATGCCGGTCCCTTCGGAGGTTCGCGAGGCCTTGCGTCGCGGGGTGGTCGGCTGCGCCAACCCCGACCTGCTGTCCCAGGAGGAACGGGATGCCTGTCTGGAGCGCCTTGGCGCGGGAGCGAAGGATGCGCCGTTCATCGAGCCGCCTATGTCTAGGGACAAGCGGCGCGCGTTCGACGCCGCCGCCGCGAAGAAGGAGGCGTATAGGCGCTATAAGGAGGGGAACGTTCCGCCCGGCACGACGCCCCAGCCCAAGCCGTCCGAGGCGCCCAACCCGTTCCCAGATGTCTGGACGCCCCGGCAGTGACGGGCGTCAGTCGAAGATGTCGAAGATATCGAAGCCCTTCTTTTTCTTCTTGTGGCGGTAGTAATCGTCGTCCTCGTAGCGATGACGCTTGCGGTCGTCGTCATAGGGATGACTACGCTTCCAGCCTTCCGGATCGCGGTGGAAGCTGTCGAGTTCGCGGTCGAAACGCTCGCGCGCTCTCACATCGTCCTGCTGCGCCTCGCGGCCGGCGCCCATGATCTTCTCGAGCTCACCGCGATCGAGCCAGACTCCACGGCAGCTCGGGCACATGTCCAACTCGACGCCGGATCGTGCGACGTTCTGCATCGAGACGTTGCAGTTGGGACAAAGCAGCAGCGGCATCGGGGCCTCCTCAGTGGCGTCAGCGCCCTGATCTAGGAAGCCCCGAGCCGGAACCCAACCGTGCTCAGCCGCCGACAGGCAGATGCTTGGCGAGAAAGGCCTCCGTCGCCTCCAGCATCTGGGTGCGGGTCGCCGAGCGGGTCAGGTAGTGGTTCTCCCCTTCCAGCAGCAACAGCTCATATGGTTTGCCCGCCGTCTTCAACGCCGCGGCCATGGTCCGTGACTGGTCAGGCAACACGACCGTGTCCTCGGTTCCGTGAATGAGCAGCACTGGCGCCTTGACGCGGGCGGCCTGACGAGCCGGCGACGTCGCAGTCAGCTTGTCCGGCGTCGCCTGCCCCAGCGTCTTCTTGAGTTCGGCTAGGCTGCCGGACTGTCGCCCATAAAGCCGCCCCTGCTCGACGATCAACTGCCCCAGGTCACCAATGCCCGCGATGGACACCGCGCAGCGATAAGCATCGGGGTGCAGGCTGACGCCGGCCAGCGCTGCATAGCCGCCAAAGCTGGCTCCGACGATGCAGACCTTGGACGGATCTATCAGTCCCTGCGCGGCGAGCGCCTGGACGCCGTCGAGCAGATCCGTCTGCATCTTGCCGCCCCATTCGCCTAGGCCGGCGTTCTCGAAAGCAGCGCCAAATCCCCACGACCCGCGAAACTGCGGCTGCAGCACGATATAGCCTCGGCTCGCCAGGAACTGGGCGATGAAGTCGAAATCATAGGTGTCCCGGCTCGTCGGTCCCCCGTGCGGCAGCACGACGAGCGGCGCCTTCGCGCCGGCGGCAAGGCCTGGCGGCGTCGTGACGTAGGCGGGGATCTCCATGCCGTCGCCGGCCTTGTAGGTGATCCATCGCGTGGTCCCGAGTGAGACGCCCGCGAGTTCGGGGTATTCATCGCCCAGCGGCGAGACTTCCTTGCGGCCAGCGTCGAACAGATACCACGCGCCAGGCGCCGCTGGCCCGGCGACGCGCGCCACAAATCTCTGGCGATCGGTCGACCATCCCTGGAGCGTCACTGCCTTACCCGGAAAAACTTTCGCCAGGGTTCCGTGCACCGCGCCGATGGTCGGGTCGAGCCAAGCCACGGTCGGCTTATCGAGCTCGGTGCTCACACCGACCGCCACCCCGCGATTGTTGTCCCACACCAGGGTCGGCGTCACGTTCGCGAAGCCCTCGGCGATCGTGCTGGCGTTTCCGTCGGCCAGACGCTTCAGCACCAGTTTGTCGTCGAGGGCGAGATAGACTCCTTCGTCGACAGCGGAATACCCATAGTAGGCCCGCCGGCTAACGAAGTTCCCGCCCTGCCAGACCGCCGACCAGCCACTCTTGCCCTTCGGGCGGCCACTAACCGTGAAGCTATGATTTAGTTCGTCGATCTCCAGCCGCACGCGAGGCGAGCCGTCGAGGTCCACGGCCCAGCTTTCGGTGTCGTAGTCTCCGCGTTCGATCAGCTTTCCCCGGCCCGTCGCCGGATCAAGGCTGTAGAGCGCCGTCACGTAAGGACTATCGACGCCCTTTCGCTGGAGCTTCGTGTTCATGTTGGAACTTGCGCCGCTCGATTCCGTAAGCCCAACGGCCATCACGCGCGTCGGCCCGCCGTGGGTCACGCCGACCACTTCCTGCTCGACTAGCCATGCTGACGCCGGATCGCTTCCAAACAACTGGGCGAGGGCCTTGGCCTGCGGCGTGATCGTCACGTTTCGCTCCAGGCGGTACACCCCGCGCGCACCGACCTGCTCCCAATAGGCGACCCGGGCGAGGACGAAGTCATCGCCGGCCCAGCGAAGTCCGATGGCCTCCACGTTACCAAGTTGGAGAATCGGCAAGCCCGGCTGGTCGAGCGTCGCGATCGAAATGATCCGCTGATCGGACGCTCCGCCGAGCAGCGCGACACGTTCGCCGTTTGGCGAAATCGCAGCCTGCACAATGGCGGGTATTCGCCCGAACGCCGACGCCGGCGGTGGCGCGGCCTGCGCCGCGCCGGCCATGGTCAGTCCCGCGCCGACCACGGCGCACCACATCTTATGCATGTCTTCCCCCCCGGGGTATTTGAAGCAACCTACACCGTGGCGCGCCCGCCGCAACCGCGGGTTGCCGGCATATCCAAGGCAAAGAAAAACGGCCCGGGATTGCTCCCGGGCCGTTATTTTCGTTCCTGAAGTCGGACGGCTAGATCTTTTCCGCCTCGGCTTCCACCGCAATGGCTTCCGGCAGCGGCTCCATCGCCTCTTCGCGGCTGGCCGCGAGGGCCTCGTCGCGCTTGTTGGCGATGCGCTGCAGGTTGCGCAGGTAGGAGCCCGTACCGGCCGGGATCAGGCGACCCACGATCACGTTCTCCTTCAGGCCTTCGAGCGTGTCGCTCTTGCCCTGAACCGAAGCCTCGGTGAGCACGCGGGTGGTTTCCTGGAACGACGCCGCCGAGATGAAGCTGCGGGTCTGCAGCGACGCCTTGGTGATGCCGAGCAGAACCGGCTGGGTCAGCGCCGGACGTCCGCCGCGGGCTTCAGCCTTGGCGTTCTCCTCGTTGACTTCGGTCATGTCCAGGTGATCGCCCTTGAGCAGGCCGGTGTCGCCCGGCTCGAGGATCTCGCCCTTCTGCAGCATCTGACGAACGATCGTCTCGATGTGCTTGTCGTTGATCGGCACGCCTTGCAGTCGATAGACGTCCTGGATCTCGTCCACGAGGAACTCGGCCAGGGCCTCGATCCCCAGGATACGCAGGATATCGTGCGGATCCGGGTTGCCGTCGATCAGGTACTCGCCCTTGCGGATGACGTCGCCGTCGTGGACCGCAATGTGCTTGCCCTTCGGGATCAGGAACTCGACCGGTTCGCCACCATCCTCGGGGGTGATCTTGATCCGGCGCTTGTTCTTGTAGTCCCGACCGAATTCGACGCGGCCGTCCATCTCGGCGATGACCGCGCAGTCCTTCGGACGGCGGGCTTCGAAGAGTTCGGCGACGCGCGGCAGACCGCCGGTGATATCCCGGGTCTTGGCGCTTTCCGTCGAGACGCGGGCCAGGACTTCACCCGGCTTGATCTCGTCGCCGTCACCGACCGACAGAATGGCGCCGACCGGCAGGAGGTAGCGAGCTTCGCCGCCGTTGGAGATGCGCTTGTAGGCGCCGGTCTCGTCGAGCACGGCCATGGCCGGACGCAGGTCGCCGCCCTTGGTCGAAGCGCGCCAGTCGATGACCACGCGGTTCGAGATCCCCGTGGCTTCGTCGGCTTCTTCGCGGACCGAGACGTTCTCGACCAGGTCCTCGAAGCGGACGCGACCGCCAACTTCCGAGATGATCGGGTTCGAGTAGGGGTCCCATTCGGCCAGGCGCTGGCCACGCTTGACCTTGTCGCCGTCCTTGACCTTCAGACGGGTGCCGTAAGGCGGCTTATAGGACTCGCGATCCTTGCCATCGACCTGCACGATGATCTGCAGGTTGCGGCTCATGACCACGAAGTCGCCGTCCGGAGCCTGGACGGTCATGCCGCCCACGATCCGCGCCACACCTTCGTTGCCGGTCTCGAAGAACGACTGCTCGGCCACCTGCGCGGTGCCGCCGATGTGGAAGGTCCGCATCGTCAGCTGGGTGCCCGGTTCGCCGATGGACTGGGCGGCGATGACGCCGACCGCTTCACCGATGTTGACCGGGGTGCCACGAGCCAGGTCGCGGCCATAGCAGGCGCCGCAGACGCCGATCTTGGCCTCGCAGGTCAGGACCGAACGCACCTTCACCGACTGGACGCCGGCGGCCTCGATGATCTCGCACATGTTCTCGTCGAGATAGCTGTCGGCCGGCACGATGACTTCGCCGGTGCCAGGATCCTTGATGTCTTCGGCCGCAAAGCGGCCGAGGACGCGGGTGCCCAGCGAGACGAGAACGTCACCGCCTTCGACCACGGCCCGCAGGGTGATGCCCCGGGTGGTGCCGCAGTCTTCCTCGTTGATGATGCAGTCCTGGGCCACGTCGACCAGACGGCGCGTCAGATAGCCGGAGTTGGCGGTCTTCAGCGCGGTGTCGGCCAGGCCCTTACGGGCGCCGTGGGTGGAGTTGAAGTACTCCAGCACCGACAGGCCTTCCTTGAAGTTCGCGATGATCGGCTGCTCGATGATCTCGCCCGAGGGCTTGGCCATCAGGCCCCGCATGCCGGCGAGCTGGCGCATCTGGGCCGGCGAACCGCGGGCACCGGAATGCGACATCATCCAGACCGAATTGGTCGGCGTGCCGGCCTCCTGCTTGGAGATCTCCTTCATCATGGCGCCCGCCACCTCCTCGGTAGCACGCGACCAGGCGTCGACGACCTTGTTGTAACGCTCACCCGCGGTGATCAGGCCGTCGAGGTACTGCTGCTCGAACTCCTTCACCTCGGCCTTGGTGCGGTCGA
>JAEXKM010000247.1 GCA_023445705.1 Pseudomonadota bacterium | reverse complement strand
GCCCAAGCCCGGCCCAGAGCGCCGATGATCGAGGTGGAGCGCGGCGTCCCGCGCCGAGACCGGACGCGATGGCTAGGAGCAGCAACACCCCCAGGGCGGCCAGGTTTATCTGCCGGGCCTCGCCGAGCGGAAACGCGACCCAGACCAACAACGTGTAGATCAGGTTGGCGCCCGCCATCGCCAGCAACGACCACCGACCCCAGCCGACGGTCCCCAGGGTGATAACGCCGGCCAGCGCCACGGCAAGGATTGCGTCGTAACTGAACTGATGAACGAACAGCGGCAGGAAGGTGGCCACCACGAAAAGCGCATAGCAGCACAAGGATGCGGCCGTCAGGCGTCTGGCCACGCCTGCGGTCGGCGACCGTCTTGAAGCGATCGCGCCGGCCAGCGCACAGCCGCCCAGCAGGAGAAGCGAGAGATTGCCGGCGCTTAGCGAATAGAAGTCCCAGAAGCGCAAACGTGAAGCCAGATCGGTCTGGTGAAGAACCGGCGGCCGCGTCAGGGCCGTCGGGCCAGGCGCTGGACGTGGTGTGAAAAGATAGGCGCCGGTCTCGACCTTTGTTTTCACCCACTCATCCAACCGCATGTCGCGGTAGCGATCGATGAGGCGAGGCGCGAGCGGCGAGGGCTCAAAAGTCAGTTTACCCGTGAGCGCAAAGCCCAGGAGCGGATCGTGGCTTGGCAGGACGGTGAGCTTGAACGCTGACCAGCTACCGAGAAGCACCAAGCCTGTGGCGGCGCCGATGAGAAGCGCCTTTGGCGCACGCCAGAGTCTCACGAGCAGATAGATCAGAGAAACGGGAGCCAGAAAGAAGGCCGAAGCCGCGTGGCTGAGAAGGCTGAAGGCCGCGACCGCCCCAAAGCCAGTCGCTTCCCCCACGCTCGTGCGCGCCCTGCGGCGGAAGACGTAAGCCGCCGCCGCGAGACTGAAGGCCGCGCCGAACAGCTTCGGCCAAGTGTAGACCGTGTTGAACAGACCAAAGGGCGTGGCCGCGACAAGGGCCACGGAGACCGTGGCGACGCCCGCGCCGAGCCCCGCTGCACGCCGGACCGCCCAGTAGAAGGTCACCGCCCACATCGAGCATGCCGCGACGCCGGCGACGCCCAGGGCGACCGGCTGAAGGTGAGCTCCGTCGTTGTTGACCTGCATCAGGGCGATCAGATCGGCGACGAGGAGATAGGCTCCAGCCAACAGCGGCGGGCGATCGCTGAGCGACCATCCTCCGACGTTTCCTTCCTGCGGCAGAGCGCCGATGCGTGCGACTTCGGCGAAGACGCCCGCAAGCGTGTGGTCTGATGACCAGACCGCCGGGGCGAAACGGAAGGCGGGCTCCCACGCACCAACGCCCATTGAAGCCAAATGGAGCACGGTGACAGCGACGATTCCGACGAGGAACCAGGCTTGAACGGGCCCGCGCTGGGCACGCCAGACCGACCGCGCCAGATCCGGCGCCGCCCACCGAGCCCAAAGGCACACTGCCCCGAAGAACAGCGGCGCCGCCAAGCCCGCGGGCGCTGGCACAGGGGTCCAGGCATATATGTAGAACGCCAGCAGCGACGCGCCGCCGACGGCCAACAACCCGCCGAGGACCGGGTCCAGGCCCCGCCCAAAACGTCGCGCAGCCAGACCTCCAGCGAAAAACACGGCCAAAAGGACGCCGAAGGCGGCGAGAAAGAAGCCGACATAGCCGAGATAGGAGGCTTTGAGGTAGGCGATTGCCGAGCGGGCATAAGGCGGCGCCGCACCGATGTTCCGGGTCGGCCCTCCGACAACCTTCAAGTAGATTTCGCCCGTTCGGCACCAGTCGCGATCAAGTTTCACGATGGTCTCGGTCAGGGTCGTGTTTACCCCCCCGACCGAGACCTCCTTGATCCGCGGTTCGTTCGAACAGCGCAGGAATAGTGCGTTCTCACCATCCGCTTCGAAAATGAAGCCCTGGTAGAGAACGCCGAGATAGGGGGTGCGGCGAATAGGACCGAACTCGACCACCATCGGGCGCACGCCGCCCTCAAGCGTCCAAGATCGCAAAATCCGCAAATCGGTTTGTCGTACGCTCGCAGGCGCCGTCTGATCTCGATCAAGGACCTGGGCCACGGCCACCTCTCCGGGATGGCCGACGAGAACCCGGACCGGCGGGGATGCAGTCACGTTCGCCGAGGGCTCGGGCCAGAGCGCGATGGCGAGGCCCAGCGCCGCGAGCGCCGCCACAACTCCGCGCAATAGCCACATCAAACGCCCCCCCAGGCTCGACGCAACTTGAAGGTGCTGCGTCCTGGGGCTGACTAGCAGGTGATGTGGGGATGCCTCAACAGAATGAGGATCTGCTCACACGGCCGCAAAGCAAAATCAGCAGCGTGGTAGGCGGGGGCCCATGAAGATCGGGAGATGTAGGGCTCATCTAAGCGCGGCGTCGGGGGCGGTCTGGGCGGCAGGACTTTCGCCCAGGACGATCGACAGCACGTCGCGCGCCATCTGGGGCGGCGCCGCCATCTGGTTGCAGAGAGTAATAACCGTGAGTTTCTCGCTCGGTGCGCGAAGCAGATCGGCCAGCGCAGGTCCTCCGCTATGGCCGACGGTGGCGACCCCTTTGAACTCTCCCGGAATCCAACCAATCGCAAAGGGCGCTGGCGGCGGTCCCTCGACACCGGACGAACGCCACATAGCTTCCAGCGCCCCAGCGGATAGAAAGCCTTTATCCAGTCTGGTGACGAAGGCGACCAGAGCATCGAGTGATCCGAACAGACCCCCGGCGCTGTAGCCCCATCTCGGATATATGACGTCCATTCGCTTTTGCTTGGCGCCGTCCCAGAAGTAGGTCGAAGCGCGCTGAGGTATGACATCAGCGATTCTCGCCATCCCCCGTTCGACGGCGTGATCGAACGTCACCGTAAGGCCCAGCGGCCTGGCGACACGCGTTTCCAGCAACTCCGGAAACTTCTGCGACGTCGCACGCTCCATCACCTCAGTGAGCACCGCGTAGTCCACCAGACCATATTCCGAGATCCGGCCAGGTCCGCCCGAAAGCGGCATCTCCGATGCCGCGCGGACGACGTCCGCCGCTGTTCGGACCTGATCGCCAGCCAATGCGGGCGCGACCCCGCCGCCCACCATGCCCGAGGGCAGGCCCGAACTGTGATTGGCTAGTTGCCCAACCGTAATGGTCCGCCATGAAGGAGGAAGGTCTGGGACATGGTCGGAGACCGCCTGCTCGAGACCGAGCATCCCCTCGTCGACAAGGCGCATGAGGAGCGCCGCGGTGAGCAGTTTCGTAACCGAGGCCAGCTGGAACATCGTGGCGGATGTCGCTGGCGTACCGAACTCCAGATTGGCGCAACCTTCAGCACGGCGATAGACTACGTCCCCGTCTTGCACGATCGCCACCGCCAAAGCCGGTAGATTATAGGCCTCGACCCGGCGATTGAACGCTCTGTCGATCGCTGCAACCTTAAGGTCTTCCAGCATGGCGCCCCTCCCGAGGCTCGCAGAGCATCTAATCGGGTCGAACAATCCTGGCGTGTGATGCGGCGCTGAGCAATGCATTAGGTGCTCGAGATGGCGAACGACGGAGGCTAGGCATGCGGCGTTTCTCGGTGATCGGTACAGCGCATGTGAAAAACGCCGATCTCTTCGAAGCTTTGGAAGCAGCTCTCGACGACGCCGCCCCAGATCAACTGCTCTTGGAAATCCCGGACGCGGTGGTGAGATCGGGCGACGTGGCTGGCCAGAAGCCTGAGATGCTGATGGCCTACCGATGGGCGGAACAGCGAGGAGTTCCGATCCGTGGCCATGAGCCCTCGGGGCCGCCCGTCTTGCGCGATGGTCTTGATGCCGAGCAGCTGAGACAGCTCGTGCTGGAGATGGAGGCTTTGATCGCCAATCTGCGGGTACGCGAAACAATCGATGTCTTTTGCGGCCGGAGCTCGTTGGAG
>JAEXKM010000230.1 GCA_023445705.1 Pseudomonadota bacterium | reverse complement strand
ACCCAAGCGTGGCGGCGGCGCGGGCCGTGCGTCTGGCCCCAAGCGGGGCAAGAGGAAGTAGGGCCGCGACCGGACATAACTGGCATCCACTAGGCGCCTGACCCGCATCCGCCCCATTGCGAACCTTTCGCGTTCCTGCCCATGCTTGCGCATGAGCACGTCCCTGGATCGCATTCGGCGAGACTACGCGGAGGCCGTGGCCGCAGCTGCCGGCGTGAGCGGCGGGCCCATTGTGGACGCTTTCGCGGCCGTGCCGCGGGAACGGTTCCTTTTTCCTGGGCCCTGGAGCCTGCCGCGGCCGGGTGTTGACCAGATGGAGGCGACACCGGACGACGACCCGCGGCACATCTATGTCGATCGCCTTGTGTCCTTGGATGCGTCGAAAAACCTGAACAATGGCGTCCCAAGCTTTTGGGCGGGGGTCTTCGAGCACTTGAGTCCACAACGCGGCGAACGTGCCGTCCACGCGGGTGCGGGGACGGGTTACTATAGCGCTATCCTTGCTCACCTGGTCGGTCCCTCGGGCTCCATACTCGCCATCGAGTACGAACCTGAGCTTGCGGCCCACGCCCGAGAAGCCTTCTCCGGCCAACCAAACGTCGAGGTGATGCAGGGCGACGCCCTCACACTCGTACACGGCGTAGCCGACGTGATCGTCGCAAGCGCTGGGCTCGACAACATCCCGCTCGCCTGGGTGCGCTTGCTGAACGATGGAGGGCGCATGCTCGTCCCCCTGACCGCCCCTGCGCCGCAATTCGGCGAGCAGATTGGCGGCGGAGGCATGTTGCGCGTGACGCGTCGAGGCGACGTCTTCGACGCGAAGTTCGTGACCGGCACCTTCATCTATCATTTCATGGGCGCCCGGTCGGAGGCCGCCAGCGAGCGACTGAGTCAGGCGTTCCGCGGCGCGTCCTCCCCACCCGAAATTGCCTCGCTGCGTCTTGACGACCACGCCGACGACAGCGCGTGGCTGGTGGGCGACGGGTGGTGGCTTTCGAAAGCGCGCGCTTAGGCGGCCGTATCGACTGTGATGCGTGACGCGCCGTACTTTCAGGATGGGTGGGAGAGCGACGGAATGCCGGATCAAGCCGATTTCCATGCCATCGCCGATGAGCTTCGGCAGATCGCCGATATGGGTTCGACCTATTCCAAGGACTCATACGATCTGGAGCGCTTCAAGCGCACGCGCGAGCTGAGCGCTCGACTTGTGGCTCTCGTTGAGCAGCGTGCTCCGGACGTCGTGCTCGAAGAATACACGGATCGCTTCGATCACCTGAGTCCGCTTGTCGGCGGCGACGCGTTGGTGCTGCACGACGGGAAAATTCTTCTTGTCCAACGCCGAGACGACGGGCTGTGGGCCATGCCGGGCGGCCTGGTCGAGGTCGGAGAGACGGTGGCCGACGCAGTGACCCGCGAGCTCTGGGAAGAAACCGGAGTACGTGCGAAACCGGCGCGTTGGCTTGGCGCCTGGGATTCACGGCGAGTGGGCACCCGAAGTCGCATGCAGCTCATCCACATGGTGCTCCTGATGGGTGAGATCGACACGGCTGGCTTGGTCGCCGAGACAAACGAGACCGCGGCTGTCGCCTTCCACGACACCGGCTGCCTGCCGCCCCTGTCGCGCGGGCATGCGGTGATCGTCCCTCAAGTTCTTCAGATGCTCGGGAGCGCGTCCAAGGCCTCGCGCTTCGAACCCTGGTTCGACCGCTAGGAACCAGCCCGCGCCGCTTCGCACCACACCGCCACCCCCCCCCGCAAATTCGTCGTATTTTCGTGGGGCTTCATCGCAGGCCCCACGCGGCCGGCGCGGGCCGTGGCTAACAGAAGCCTAATTCAAGGAGGCTTCTGTGAGATTGAGATCCCTGTTCCTCGCTGCGGCGATCGCTCTTTCGGGTGCCGGCGCCGCCAACGCCGCGACCTTCAACGTCCAGACCACGCCGAGCCAGGTGGGCGCCGTGACCGGCCTGACCGGGGGCTCGACCCTGACCTTCGACGACCTGGCGGCCGGTCAGCACAGTCCATCAGCAGCGGCGGGGTGACGATCACGTCGAGCGCCGGACGGATGTTCGTCAATGGGGACTACGCCGACAACTACAACACCTTCGGGCAGTCGCTGACCAACAACGGCCAGCAGATCGGCGACTTCAGCTTCGAGTTCGACACCGCCGTAAACGGCTTCGGCTTCTTCATCGGGGCGACGGACTTCAACTGGACGCTGACGGCCTTCGACGCCAATGACAACCTGCTGGACACCCTGGTCATCGGCGTCCTGTCCGGAAGCAACGCCGGTGACTTCTTCGGCATCCTGGCCGGCGGAATCAAGCGCGCGACCCTCACCGGGCCGGCGGGCGATCACATCTTCCTCGACAATTTCACCACCGGCATGGGCGGCCCGATCTCGGCCGTGCCCGAGCCCGCCACCTGGGCGATGATGATCGCTGGCTTTGGACTGGCCGGAGCGGCGATCCGGACCAGCAGGCGTCGCCAGTTCCTGGTCGCCTGAGCCGCCGCCGTCTGGGAACTTCGCGGAGGAACGGCTGGCGCGCGTGCTGGAGGACTGGCGCCCGCCGTTCTCCGGCTGCCACCTCTATTATCCGAGCCGACGCCAGCAATCTCCGGCGTTCGCGGTCATACTGGACGCTCTAAGGCGGCCCAGAAGCGCCGAACTGCGGGAAGCTGCACAAAAGGCCCGCAGCCCCGGAACCATCATTCCATGAACGCCGTTCTGAAATTGGGGCGTAAAGGGTGACGGGAGCACGGGATGGACGCCACACGACCCAGCGCGGGAACTTTGCTCGCCAAATATTTGATCGGACTGCTGTTGCTGGTGGTCGGCTTGGCGCTGGCCTTGGTCGGCGTTTTCAACAGCGCGCACAACCTGACGCTGGTGGGGTTGGTGATCGCCGCCATCGGCATCGCCCTGATCGTCGCCAAGATCGTCGCCCGCAATCGCCCGACCCATAGCGGCTGAAACGCCGACGCGCCGATCCAAGCGCCTCTCGCGGCGCTGGCGCACGCTCAAGCGAACGAGGGAGGCTGTAGATGTTTTCGTGCACGCCGGCGGAGACGCCCGATTCTGCGTCCTGCTTTTGCTGTGACCCGCGCCTCCGGCTGGTGTCGTCGCGAATAACAAACGGCCTTTCCAGGCGGGGCTTCGTCGCGGGGAGCGGCGCGGCGGGGGCGATGATGGGCGCCGGGTCGGCGGGCGCAGCCCCGGCGAGCGCGCCCCCGACGGTGCTGCGGAATTTCAAGCTGTTCGACGGCAAGGGACGCACCCTGCGCAGCGGCGTCTCGCTGCGCATCGACGGCGGCCGGATGAAGCTGGCCAACGGCGAGACCTCGGCCCCGGACGGCGCGAAGGTGATCGATTGCGGCGGACGGGTGCTGATGCCGGGCCTGATCGACGCGCACTGGCATACGATGTTCGCGGCCATGTCCATCGACGCCCTGATGACGGCCAGCGTCGAGGATATCTTCGCCGCCGCGCGGGGCGAGGCCGAGAACACGCTTATGCGCGGGTTCACGACGGTGCGCGACCTGGGCGGGCCTTCGTTCGTCCTGAAGCAGGCGATCGACGCCGGCCAGGCCAACGGCCCGCGCATCTATCCCTGCGGGGCGATGATCACGACCACCGGAGGGCATGGCGACATGCGGCCGGTGTCGGATCTTCCCAGGAGCCCGGGCGGGCCGCCGAGCGCGGTTGAGCAAACCGGCGCGGCCGCAATCGCCGACAGTCCCGACGAGGTGCGGCTGAGGGTGCGCGAGCAGCTTCTGCTGGGCGCCTCGCAGGTCAAGCTGGTCGGGGGCGGCGGGGTGTCGTCGCCGCGCACCACCCTGGACATGCTGACCTTCAAGGAGGACGAGATCCGTGCAGGCGTGGCCGCAGCGGCCGACCGCAACACCTATGTCGCCCTCCACGCCTATCCGGCGATCGCCATCCAGCGCGGCATCGCGGCCGGAGCCCAGTGCATCGAGCACGGGCACTTGATGGATGAGGCGACGGCGAAGCTGATGGCCGACAAGGGCGTCTGGCTGAGCACTCAGCCCTTCGTCAGCCAGGAGGACACGGGGCAGCTGACGGGCCAGAGCCTCATCAACGCGAGGCAGGTCTTCGCGGGCACGAACCGGCTCTACGGGCTGGTGAAGCAATACAAGATCAAGACTGCGTTCGGGACCGACATGCTGTTTTCCAAGGAACTGGCTATGCGGCAGGGCATCATGCTGAACCACATGACCCGCTGGTACGACCCGCCAGACATCCTGCGGATGGCGACGGCGACGAACGGCGAGCTGATGGCGTTGTCGGGGCCGCGAAACCCCTATCCGGGCAAGCTGGGAACCATAGAGGACGGCGCGCTGGCCGACCTGCTGGTGGTGAACGGCGACCCGCTGCAGGACCTCTCGCTGCTGGCCCGGCCGGCGCAGAGCCTCGCGCTGATCATGAAGGACGGCAGAATCTACAAGAATACCCTTACGGCCTAGGCGTGCTTGTGGGGTGATCGCCTGATAGGCGCCCTCCCCGCCCTGCCTATCCTGCAACGTCAGGTCGGGAATGCGACATGCGGAGGATTTGATGTCAGCAGTGTTTCGGACGATGGCCCTGGCGGCCTGTATCGCGGGCCTGACAACGGCCTGCACCCCGGCGCGCACGAGCACGTCCTATTCGAGTTCGGAAGCCATGCGGGCCCAGACGGTCGTGTTCGGCCGGGTCGCGGCCGTGCGCCAGGTCGACATCAGGCCCGGCCAAACTCGCCTCGGCATGGGAACCGGCGCGATCCTCGGCGGCATAGCCGGCAGCCAGATCGGCGGCGGCACGGCGGCGAACATCGCCGGCGGCGTGGCCGGCGCGGTGGCCGGCGGCGCTCTGGGCAGCGCCCTGCAGGGCTCGCAGCGCACCCACGGCATTGAAATCACCGTCACGCTGGAGAGCGGCCAGAGCGTCGCCATCGTCCAGCCCGGGGATATCAACGAGTTCCGTGTCGGCGATCGCGTGCGCGTGGTCGGCGACTCCGAGAACGCGCGGGTGACGCGCTAACCGCGGCTTCGGCGCAACGGTGAGCCGCGCCGCCTCACGGGCGCGACCCAGGACCGCAGGTCAGGGTTGCGAGCCTTGAGCGGCGCGGCTTAACTGGCGCGCATGAGTCAGCCGACGCCGGAGCCTGCCGCTCCCTTCGCCCAATCGCGCAATCTGGACAGCAAACGGACCGCGGGAATGCGACGATGGAGCGCCACCGCGCTGGCTCTTGCGACCCTGGCGAGCTTCGCCGCCCCTGGCGGCGCCGACGCTCAGGAACTGCGGGTCGGCGGCGGATATTCCGCACACGGACCGGAAAAGGGCGCCTCGGTGATCGGGGAGTATCTGTTTCCGCCCGCTCAGGCCCTGAAGTTCATCGGCGCCCCGCGCCCCTATGTGAGCGCCCAGCTCAGCCTCGACGACTACACCAACTTCGCCCAGGCCGGCCTGATCTGGCGATTCGAGCGCAAGCGGACCTATCTCGATCTCGGCGCCGGTATCGCCGTGCATGACGGCGACCTGAACCTGCCGCGGCCGACGGCGGGGCTCTCCGACGAGGAGAACCAGCGGCGGCGGGACGTCCGCAAGGAATACATCGAGTTCGATCGCCGCTGGCTGTTCCACGCGACCTTCGCGGTCGGATACCGCATCAACGATCTGTGGGCCGTGGAGTTCGAAGGCCAGCACTGGAGCAACGGCGAGTTCGGCAGCGACACCCACGACGGGGTCGACACCCTGGGCCTGCGCGCTTCGCGCCGGTTCTGAGGCTCTTGCGGTTGGCGTAACGGGAGTCCGCGCGTATGCATCGCCCATTGCGGGCGTTGGTTCGGGGGCGGACGACATGGTTTCGAGCAAGGCGACCAGGCGGGCGAGCCCTGCCGTGGTGGTGGCGATCTGCTTCGCAGTCGCCGCGCTGGAAGGCTACGACATCCAGGCGTTCGGCGTTGCGGCCCCCAAGATCGTCGCCGAGCTTTCGCTGGACGCCGGCCAGATGGGCTGGGCGGCCAGCGTGGCGATGCTGGGCCTGGTCATCGGCGCCTTCATCGGCGGCTGGCTGGCCGACCGGATCGGACGCAAGCCGGTGCTGCTCGTCTCCACCGCGACGTTCGGGGTGTTCTCGGCGATCACGGCGCTCAGCCCGAACTATGACGCCCTGATCCTGGCGCGCCTGGCCACTGGCCTGGGCTTCGGCGGCGCCCTGCCCAACATGATCGCCATCGCCACCGAAATCAGCGCGCCCAAGCGCCGGGCGGCGGCCGTGACCACCATGTTCTGCGGCATGCCGGCCGGCGGGTCGGCCGTGGCGTTGATCGCGGGCATGGCCGGCGAGGCGCTGGACTGGCGGGCGATCTTCTATCTCGGCGGCCTGCTGCCGCTGCTGCTGGTTCCGGTGATCTATTTCGTCATGCCGGAAACCAAGCCCAAGCACGATCCGACGGCCGATCGCCGGGCGGCATACGCTCTGTTCGGCGAAGGCCGGGGGCCGGCGAGCGTGACCCTGTGGCTGGTGGTCATGCTGACCCTGGCGGTGCTGTACCTGATGCTCAACTGGCTGCCGACCCTGGTGGTCGAGAAGGGCCTGACGGCGGCGGACGGAGCGATGG
>JAEXKM010000207.1 GCA_023445705.1 Pseudomonadota bacterium | reverse complement strand
ATCTGGTTGTCAGTGGCGGGCGTGGCATCGGTCAGCACGCGCAGGCGCTCCGGGCGCAGCGCGAGGGTCACGCTCTCGGGGCAGGACTGGGCGGTGGTCTCGATGTTCAGCACCTGATCGCCGGCCTGCAGGCGGTTGGTGCCCACGCGGCGGCCCTCGATCAGGTTGCTGACGCCGATGAAGTCGGCGACGAAGCGGCTGCCCGGGTTCTCGTAGAGTTCGCTGGGGCTGCCGCACTGGCAGACCTTGCCGTCACGCAGCACGGCCATGCGGTCGGACATCACCAGGGCTTCTTCCTGGTCGTGGGTGACCATGATGAAAGTGATGCCGCTCTCGTGCTGCAGGCGCTTGAGTTCCAGCTGCATCTTCTCGCGCAGCTTCTTGTCCAGCGCGCCGAGCGGTTCGTCCAGCAGCAGCACGCGCGGGCGCTTGACCAGCGCGCGGGCCAGGGCGACGCGCTGGCGCTGGCCGCCGGAGAGCTGGGCGGGATAGCGCTTGCCCAGGCCGTCCAATTCGACCAGCCGCAGCAGTTCGTCGACCCGCGCGGCGATCTGGTCCTTGGGCGGCTTGGCCGCTCCCTTCCGGACATTGAGGCCGAAGGCGATGTTCTTGGCCACGGTCATGTGGCGGAAAAGCGCGTACTGCTGGAACACGAAGCCGACCTGCCTGGCGGCGGCGCCCGCGAAGGTCATGTCCCGGTCGCCGTAGAGAACCTGGCCTTTGTCGGGGAACTCAAGGCCGGCGATCACGCGCAGGAGCGTCGTCTTGCCCGAGCCCGACGGGCCCAGCAGGGCTAGCAGCTCGCCTTCCGCGATCTCGAGGCTCACGCCGTTCAGGGCGGGATAGCGGCCGAAGGTCTTCTCCACCGAGCGGATGGAAATCGTCATGTCGGTCGTCTCTTGATCAATGGCCGCCGGGCCGCGTCTGCGGCTGGATGAGCTCGAGCAGGGTCTTGAGGATCAGGGTGATCACGGCGAGGAAGCAAAGCAAAGCCGCGACGGCGAAGGCTCCGACGAAGTCGTACTCGTTGTAGAGGATCTCGACGTGCAGGGGCATGGTGTTGGTCAGGCCGCGGATGTGGCCGGACACCACCGACACCGCTCCGAACTCACCCATCGCGCGGGCGTTGCAGAGCAGAACGCCGTAGAGCAGCCCCCAGCGAATATTGGGCGCCGTCACGCTCCAGAAGGTGCGCAGGCCCGAAGCGCCCATCGAGACCGCGGCCTCCTCCTCGTCGACCCCTTGTTCCTGCATAAGCGGAATGAGCTCGCGGGCGACGAAGGGAAAGGTCACGAAAATCGTCGCCAGGACGATGCCCGGCACGGCGAAGATGATCTTGATGTCGTGGTCCAGCAGCCAGGGGCCGAACCAGCCCTGAGCGCCGAACACCAGCACGTAGATCAGGCCTGCGACCACGGGCGACACCGAAAACGGCAGATCGATCAGGGTGATCAGGAACGGCTTGAGCGGAAACTCGTATTTCGCCACCGCCCAGGACGCGCAGACGCCGAACACCACGTTGAAGGGCACCGTGATCGCCGCGGTCAGCAGGGTCAGCTTGATGGCGGCCCGGGCGTCATCGGTCCCGATCGCCTCCAGGGCGACCGGCAGGCCCTTGCGCAGGGCCTCGAAGAACACCGAGACGAGCGGCATGATGAGGACGCCGGCCAGGAAGACGGCGACCACCGCCATGACCAGGGCCTTGGCCCAAGGCGGATCCTCGCTCGGATGGCGCAGCCGGCTCACGAAAACCTCCGCGACCACGCCTGGATGGCGTTGATGACGAACAGCATCAGGAAGGAGACCGCCAGCATCACGACCGCGACCGTCGCCGCGCCGGCGTAGTCATACTGCTCAAGCTCGATGATGATCAGCAGCGGCGCGATCTCGGACTTGTAGGGCATGTTGCCGGCGATGAAGATCACCGAGCCGTACTCGCCGACCGCCCTTGCGAAGGCCAGGGCGAACCCGGTGAGCCAGGCCGGCCCCAGGGCTGGAAGGACCACGCGCAGGATGGTGTCGAGCCGACTGGCGCCCAGGCTGGCGGCGGCCTCCTCCACATCCGCGGACAGGTCGCGCATCACCGGCTCGAGGGTGCGGACCACGAAGGGCAGGCCGATGAAGGTCAGGGCGACGACGACCCCGAGCGGGGTGTAGGCGATCTTGATCCCGGCTGGCGCGAAGAGCGCTCCGATCCAGCCGTTGGGCGCATAGAGTGTCGCCAGGGCGATACCGGCCACCGCAGTGGGCAGGGCGAACGGCAGGTCGATCACCCCGTTCACCAGGCTCTTGAAGGGAAACTGATAACGGACCAAAGCCCACGCCGTCAGGGCGCCGAAGGCGGCATTGATGATCGCCGCAATGAAGGCTGCGCCGAACGACAGGCGATAGGCGGTCAAGGCCCGCTCGTTGAACGCCGCCTTCAGAAAATCGGCGAACGACTGGTCGGCGGCCTTCACCGCGACCGCGCTCAGCGGAACCAGGACGATCAGCGACAGGATCGCCAGGGTGACGCCCATGGTCAGGGAGAAGCCGGGAATCGCCGAGCGACGGCGAATCAAGGGCCGGCGCGCCACGACTTTGTCGATCGGTAAGGTCGCGCCCATGTCCACGGCCCCGGTTGCAAACGCATAAACGCCGAGGCGCGTGGATCGCTGCGTCTCGGCGTTTGAGCTCAGCTAATCCCCACACGCCCCATGGACAATATAGTTTTTCTGAGACCGCGATCCCGTAAGCTGAGGCTGGACGAGGAACGCCCGCTGGGACCATGCTGTTCAACGCAAGGCGGCCGATCACAGAGCCGCCAGCAAGACATGGGAAGAAACATGGCCACTCAGATTACCGAGCATGAGACCAGGCGCACCGATCGTCCCGGCGCCGGCTACTATTTCCTGTTGTTCACGCTGCTGGCCTTCGCCGGCCTCTATTTCGGCTTCGCCATCCCGACCTTCATAGGAATCATGGCCGGCTGACCGTCCGATGCAATCTGGCCTCGCCCAGCTTCCGCAGGCCGGGCGAGGCCTCGCAACGACGACGGGGGATCAGGTCGCGTTGATTGCCGGCCTAGAACGACCTCGGCCTTTTGCGGTTCCAGCCTGTTGAAAGCTGCGGCGGCGCTCTTGCTCAGGGAAGGTCGCCCGCATATGGTCCGCGCCTCTTCGTTCGGCGCAACCGCGCGCCACGTCGAGGGCCGGTAGCTCAGTGGTAGAGCATTCGACTTTTAATCGAATGGTCGTGAGTTCGAACCTCACCCGGCCTACCATTTCCTTTTCCTACATGGGTTTAACTCGACCGGCCTCGCTTGCCGGGGCTACGTTGTCGTGATGCGTAAGTTCCTCTTCGTCCTGCCGTTTTTCCTCCCCCTCGCGGGCTGTCTGACCACCCCCGCCGACGGCTCGGCCAAGGTCCAGACGACCTCGGAAGCCAAGCGCGAGAACATCCAGGGCGCGGTGTCCGCGCCGTTGCGCGACGTGAACGTCCTGCGGACCAAGATCCCGCCAATCCTGCTGGAGGCGATGGCCGATCCGTATCAGCGCCCGAATCCCAACACGTGCGCGGGCATCAGCGCTGCGGTGCTGCCCCTGAACGGGGCGTTGGGCGCTGACCTCGACGAGATCGCGGTCGACGAGGACGACATCATGGAGCGCGGCCAGAGAACCGCGCTCGGCGCCGTGGCGACCTTGAGTTCGGGGATGATTCCGTTCCGGGGCTGGGTTCGCCAGCTCTCCGGAGCCGAGCGACATGACAGCCTGGTCCAGGCCGCGATTTTGAGCGGCGCGGTCCGGCGGGCCTATCTGAAAGGCCTGGGCGAATCGAAGGGGTGCAAGCCGCCGGCCACGCCCTCGCATGTGCTCACCGGCTCGCCCATCCCCACCCAAGGAGTGAAGCCCCGCTATCCGGTGCGCTGACGGCCCTTGAACTCACGCCGGAACTGCTCGAACCGGCCTTCGGCGATCGCCGCGCGCATCGCCGCCGTCAGCGCCTGGAAGTGGGCGATGTTGTGCCAGGACAGCAGCACCTGCCCCAGGATCTCCTCGGCCTTCACCAAGTGGTGCAGATAGGCCTTGGAGTACTGGGAGGACGCCGGGCAGTCGCTGGTCTCGTCGAGCGGGGTGTCGTCCTCGGCGAAGCGGGCGTTCTTCAGGTTCACCGCCCCTTCCCAGGTCCAGGCCTGACCATGGCGGCCCGAACGCGTCGGCAGGACGCAGTCGAACATGTCCACGCCGCGGGCCACCGCCTCGACGAGATCGATCGGCTTACCGACGCCCATCAGATAGCGCGGCCGGTCGGCGGGCAGCATGGCCGGCGCGTAGTCGAGCACCTCGCACATCGCCTCGTGCCCCTCCCCGACGGCCAGGCCGCCCAGCGCGTATCCGTCGAAGCCGATCTCCACCAGCCGCTCGGCCGATTCCCGGCGCAAGTGCTCGAAGGTCGAGCCTTGCTGGATTCCGAAGAGGGCCTGGCCGGCGCGGTCACCGAACGCGGCCTTCGAACGCTGCCCCCATCGGGCCGACAGGCGCATCGCCTCAGCGGCGCGGCGCTCTTCCGCAGGCCAGGCGACGCATTCGTCGAGTTGCATGACGATGTCCGAGCCCAACAGGTCGGCCTGGATCTCGATCGAGCGCTCGGGCGTCAGGACGTGCTTGGAGCCGTCGATATGGCTTTGGAAGGCTACGGCTTCCTCGGTGACCTTGGCGATCTTCGACAGCGACATCACCTGGAAGCCGCCAGAATCGGTCAGGATCGGCCGGTCCCAGCGCATGAACCGGTGCAGGCCGCCCAGGCGCGCGATCCGCTCGGCGCTGGGCCGCAGCATCAGGTGGTAGGTGTTTCCGAGAATGATGTCCGCCCCGGTGGCGCGCACCTGATCGACTGTCAGCGCCTTGACCGTCGCGGCCGTCCCGACCGGCATGAAGGCCGGCGTGCGGATTTCACCGCGCGGAGTGCGGAGCACGCCGGTCCTGGCCGCGCCGTCCACGGCGTTGATCTCAAAGGGGAATGCGGCCACTAGTCGGCCCTCCAGAGCAGGCTGGCGTCACCGTAGGAATAGAAGCGGTAGCCCGTCGCGACCGCGTGCGCATAGGCCGCGCGCATGGTCTCCAGCCCTGCGAAGGCGCTGACCAGCATGAAGAGCGTCGACTTCGGCAGGTGGAAATTCGTCATCAGGCCGTCGGCGACGCGGAAGCGATAGCCAGGCGTGATGAAGATCGAGGTCTCGGCGGCGAACGGCCGGACCACGCCGTCCTCGCCGGCCGCACTCTCGACCAGACGGAGCGAGGTGGTGCCGACGCAGATGATACGGCCGCCCGCGGCCTTGGTCGCGTTGATCCTATCGGCGGCCGTAGCATCAACCTCGCCATACTCGGCGTGCATGCGGTGTTCCGTCAGGTTTTCGACCTTCACTGGCAGAAACGTGCCGGCGCCGACGTGCAGGGTCACGAAGGTGGTCGCGACCCCCATGGCCTCCAGGCGGGCCAGGAGTTCGGGCGTGAAGTGCAGACCGGCGGTCGGCGCAGCGACGGAGCCCTCCTCGTCGGCATAGACGGTCTGGTAGTCCGCGCGATCCTGGGCGTCCTCAGCGCGCTTGGCGGCGATATAGGGCGGCAGCGGCATCGCACCCCGCTCGGTGATCGCAAGATCGAGGTCAGGTCCGGCCAGATCGAAGGCCAGGGTCACCTCGCCGCCCTCCCCCTTCTCGACCACGGTGGCGTCGAGATTGGTCAGCAGGCAGGCGCGATCCTCCATGGCGCCGAACCGGATGCGGTCGCCGGGCGCCAGCTTCTTGCCGGGGCGCATGAAGGCGGTCCACCGCGAGGGCGACAGGCGCTTGTGCAGCGTCGCCTCGACGGCCACGTCGGAGCCTTCACGCACGCGGCGGCCCTTCAGGCGCGCGGGGATCACCCGGGTGTCGTTGAGCACCAGCATGTCGCCGGCGCGCAGCAGCCCCGGAAGGTCAGCGACCGTAAGGTCGGCGAGCGGCTGGCCCGGCTGGACCAGGAGCAGGCGCGCGGCGTCGCGCGGGCTGACCGGCCGCAAGGCGATACGGTCCTCTGGAAGTTCGAAGTCGAAGTCGGCAAGCTGCATGGGCGCGCTTGAAGCGCACGGGGAGGCCCACCCGTCAAGCGTGGCGATATGCAGGTCGGGTGCATGAGACTGCTGAGATTCGTCTATTCGGCCGTTATCCTGCCCCTGGCCTGGGTCTGCGCAATCGCCGGGGCGCTGGCTCAGGGCGGCCGCTTCAGCGGGCACCTGGACGTGCTGACCCACTTTGCGCCGCTCTATGTCGCAGGGGGACTGGTGACCGCCGTGGCGAGCCTCGCGGTCGCGCGCCGCCGCCTGCCCCTGGCTTTGGCCGCCGTCGCGATCCTGTTGAGCGCGGTCCTCATGGCCCCCGAATTCCTGCGGCCGCAGAGCCCATATGCGCCGGCCGACGCTCCCGGCCAGATCAAGCTCATTCAGTTCAACGCCGCCCTGGACGCGCAAGGACTTGAGACCCGCATCGCCTGGCTGGCGCAGGAGGACCCCGACATCCTGGTGGTCGAAGATTCGCGTGAGGTGTTTCAGACCGCCGTGGCCCAGCGGCTGAACCGCAGCATGTCGTGCGGGCGCACCTGTGGCGTGGCCATCTTCACCCGCAAACCGCCAGAGGAGATCGAGAGCCCGCGCCGCGGCCGGTACGGCTTGGGTCCGGCGGTCGCCGTAGCGCACCTTGCGGATGGGAAAGGCCGCTTTCCTGTCATCGGGGTCCACTACACTTGGCCGACCTCAGTCAGGACGCATCGCGAGAACAGCATCCGCCTGCACCAGATCCTGCAACCCATGGCCAAGGACCGGATGATCGTCACTGGCGACTTCAACTCCACCCCCTGGTCGTTCGGCCGGCGCCGCGACGATGCGGCCATCGGCATAGAGCGACGGACTCGCGCCTTGCCCACCTGGCCGGCGAATGGACCGATGGGCCTGGCATTCCTGCCTATCGATCACGTCTATGCGGGACCGGGATGGCGCACCGTCTCGATCCGGCGAGGTCCGCAGCTGGGATCGGACCATTATCCCGTGATCGCGATCCTGGCCCCGAGGTGACCACCCGATGGAATATGTCCGCACGGCCTTCACCGGCCTGATGATGCCGTTGGCGCTCTGCTGCCTGGCCTGGGCGGCGGCGGCGCACGGCGGCAGGTGGAGCATGCGGCTGGACGTGCTGACGCACTTTGCGCCGCTGGTGCTGGCCGTGGCGATCATCCCGGCGGCCTATGCCGGGTTTGCCGGTCCGGGATGGCCCAGGATCGTCCTGCTGGCGACGGCCGGCGGCGCGATCGTCCTCTCCGCGGCGCTGATCCTTCCGGAATATATGCGCCCAAAGAGCGAACTGGCGCCCGCCGCCAGTCCCGGGCGGATCAAGGTCATCCAACTGAACTTCTGGGACCGCAATCCGACGCCTGACAAGACTATCGCCTGGCTGAAGGAACAGGACGCCGACATCCTCGTGCTTCAGGAGATCTGCCGGTTCAGCGGGAGGATCGCCAAGGAACTGCCTGGCTACCACAGGACGATGGGCGACTGCCGCGTGATGATCCTTTCAAAGGCCGAGCCTGTCCGCCGGGTCGTCGAACCCCTGGACGCCGACAAGTACCTGCGCCCCCCGATCGCGGCGGCGACGTTCCAGGACGCGCGAGGCGAGTTCACGGTGGCGGCGACGCACTATGGCTGGCCCCTGCCCGCCGGGCGTCAGCAGGCGCAGGGGCGGCTCATCTCGGGCTTCTTGGCGACCTTTCCGAAGGACCGGCTGATCTTCTCGGGAGACCTCAACTCGACGCCCTGGTCGTTCGCCAGGCGGCGGGAGGACATCATGTTCGCCCTGGAGCGCCGGACCCGTGCGCTGTTCTCGTGGCCCGCGGGAGGCTTCACCGGCGGACGCCTGCAATCACCGTTCCCGTTCCTGCCCATCGACCAGGTCTATGCCGGGCCGGGATGGCGGACCGTCAGCGTGACGCGCGGCCCGTCGTTGGGGTCGGACCACTACCCGGTCGTGGCGATCCTAGCGCCCTAGGCTCTCCTTGGCCTTGCGAAGCGCCTCGCGGAGCTTCTGGCGGCGCGAAAGATAGTCGTCTTCAAGCTCCGCGCGACGAGCATCCAGGGCGGCGCGCTGGTCGGCGATGTCGTCGAGCGCCGCGCCATGCGCGGCGGCCATGTCCACGAGTTGGGCCTCGATGTCCTTGACCTTCTTCACCGCGGCAGGAGACGGCCCCTTCGGCTTCACCGGCCTGGGCGGAGGGGCCTTGGCGGCCACCTTGGCCGGACGCTTTCCGGGGAGTTTCGGCGGGGTAGCGCCGGTCGGTCGGCGAAGAACCTCGCCTGGCGAAGCGCAGGCCGCCTCGACGAGTTCGGGGTCGTCGGTCTGATGAGCCCCGCCGGTCTGAAAAAGGTCCTGGTGCGCGCCCCAGGCCTCCAGCGCCTTAGCGCGGGAGCTGACCGCCACGACGTAATCGGTGAGCCCATCGGAGGTGACGAAGACCTTCAGCCGCGGCGCCACCGAAACCCTCCTCAGCTTAGCGACGCGAGCTCTCGGTTGAGGTTGTCGCGCGCCTGGGCGTCCAGCCATTCGGCGAAGCCCGGATCGGGGAAGATAACCTGCGCGTCGAGAAAGCGTTGCAGCACCGCCGCGCGGCCCTTGCGCCACGCGGCGTCGGGGACGTGGGCGTACTCCTCGCGCACTGCGCGGGCGTAAGCGTCATACCGCGGCGGCGGCGCGCCGAGGATCGCCAGGTCGATCGAGACCAAGATCTCGCCTAGGCGATCTTCCTCCTCGACCTCATGCCCCGCGGTGAGGCGGATCAGGCGGGCGACCTCGTCGCGGGCGTGGATGGAGAGGTCGTCGAACTCACGCAGATCGGCCTTGGCCATATCGGCGCTGCGGGCCTCGTTGTCCGAGGCTTTCGGATCGTAGACCGCGTCGTGCCACCAGATCGCGAGCTCCAGGATGCGGCGCTCGCTGTCCATCAGGTCGGGAACCTTATCGAGCAGCGCCAGGCACTGCTCGATGTGTTCGCGCGTGTGATAGCGCCGATGCGGCTCGGCGTAAGCCGCCTCGAGCTTCGGCGTCACGCGGCGTCCGAACCGACGCGGGCCGACAGGATCTTGCCCGGCGCGCGCGGCGGCTCGCCCTTGGGCAGGGCGTCGACGGCGTCCATGCCTTCGACGACTTCGCCCCAGACCGTGTACTGGCCGTCGAGGAAGGTCGCATCGTCCAGGCAGATGAAGAACTGACTGTTGGCCGAGTGCGGCGCCGAGGTGCGGGCCATCGAGCACACGCCGCGGACGTGCGGCTCGCGCGAGAATTCGGCCTGCAGGTTCGGCTTGGTGGAGCCGGACATGCCGGTCCCGGTCGGGTCGCCGCCCTGGGCCATGAAGCCGTCGATCACGCGGTGAAAGACGACGCCGTCATAGAAGCCCTCGCGCGACAGCTCCTTGATCCGCTCGACGTGGCCAGGGGCCAGATCGGGGCGGAGCTTGATCGTCACCGGGCCGGTGTCCAGGGTCAGGATGAGGGTGTTTTCCGGGTCCATCACTTCACCTCCGATGGAATGTTGATGTCGCAGACGGAGAAATTGGCTCCCGCCTGCGTTTTCGCGTTGCTGATCTGGGCCTTGAACCAGGGGCTGGCCGTGTCGACCACGCGAACCTTGGGACGTTCTGCCGCCGGGATATCGGCCAGGATGCGCACCTTGTCCATCTTGTCCTGCGGCGGCGTGACGGGCTCGCCCACCTTGATCGAACGCACGACATCGAGGCCGGAAACAACACGGCCCCAGCCGGTGTAGCGTTTTTCCAGCGAGGGATAGGACTGACGCATCAGGAAGAACTGGCTGTTGGCGCTATCTTCGCCCGAGCCGCGCGCCATCGCCGCGACGCCGGGGCAATAGAGCGGCCAGGCCGAGATCTTGCCGTCGGCGGTCATGGCCATGAGCATCGGGCTCTGGCTGCGGACGGGCAGAGACTTGATGAAGCCGGTCTGGCTGACGTTCTCGTCGGCCGCCTGCACGAAGCCGCTGTCGGCCCCCATGCGGAACAGGAATTCCTGCGTCAGGTCCGGCTTGTCGCTGCCCCCGGTGCCCTGGTCCTCAGGGTCGCCGGTCTGGGCCATGAACTGATCGATCACGCGGAAGAAGCTGCGGCCGTCATAGAAGCCGGCGCGGGTCAGTTCCTTGATGCGCTGAATGTGGGCCGGCGCGATGTCGGGCATCAGCTCGACGATGATGCGGCCCTTGTTGGTGTCGATCACCATCAGGTCGTCGGGATTGGGCGTGCGCCAGTCGGACGCGGCGGGCGCGGACGCCGGGGCCGGTGCCTGGGCGACAGCGGGCGCCGCAAGCGCCATGACGGCGGCGGCGAGGAAGGCGGTGCGAAACATCAGGTCACTCGTCGTTGGCGCAGGGCTGGGATCGCCGACCCGAACGGGCCGGAAAGACGCCATGCCGCTCTGGAACACGCCTAGCTTGGCGAAATCAAGGTCAAGCTGGCGTCGCGCCGACGGGCCTCAGCCCCGGCCCACCTTCGCCAGCAGGGCGTCCGCGATGCGGGGGCTCACGAATTTGCTGATGTCGCCGCCAAGCATGGCGATCTCCTTCACCAGCTTCGACGAGATCGCCTGATGGCGCGGATCGGCCATGAGGAACACGGTCTCGACCTCACGGTCGAGCTGCTGGTTCATCGCCGTCATCTGGAATTCGTATTCGAAGTCCGCCACGGCGCGCAGGCCGCGCACGATCACCCCGGCCCCGATCTCACGGGCGAAATGCATCAGCAGGCCTTCGAAGGGCTGGACGATGATCTCCGCCCGATGGCCGAGATGCGCCGTTTCTTCGCGAAGGATCGCGACGCGTTCCTCGAGGTCGAACAGGGGGCCCTTGCCAGCGTTGATGGCCACGCCGATGACCAGCTTGTCCACGAGCTTGACGGCGCGACCGATGATGTCGGTGTGGCCGTTGTGGATTGGGTCGAAGGTCCCCGGATAGAGCCCAACGCGCGTCATTCGACGTCTCCCCCCGTTGCGGTGCAGCGCGATTTCACCGGCGCACGCTGTGAAAGCAAGCCCTAAATGAAAGCTCGCAATCCTTTGACGAACTTGCGGTTGTGGGGCGCAAGATCACGCGGCGGCGCTATTCCGCCGCGTCATCCTCGGCCTCGGGTTCCTCGTCCCCGCCCTGATCGGCGAGACGCTCGACCGAGACGACATGCTCGTCCTTGCTGGTCCGGAATATGGTCACCCCGGAGGTATTGCGGCCGACCATGCGGATCTGGTTGACCGGCGTGCGGATGAGCTGGCCCTGGTCGGTGACGAGGAGGATTTCGTCGAATTCCTCGACCGGGAAGGACGCAGCCAGACGGCCGCCCTTCTTGGTCAGGTCCTGGGCGAGCAGGCCCTGGCCGCCGCGTCCGGTGCGACGGAACTCGTAGGCTGAGCTCCGCTTGCCGAAGCCCTCGGTGGAGACGGTGAGGATGATCTCCTCGGCCGCCCCGAGTTCGGCGATTCGCTCGACGCTGAGGGTGACTTCGCCTTCCGACTCCTCGTCGTCGGGCGCGCCCGCCTCCTCGACCTCGTCGCCGGTCGCCCGGCGCATGGCGTTGGCGTGTTTCACATAGGCGCTGCGTTCGGCCGGAGACGCCTCCACCGAGCGCAGGATGGCCATGGAGATGACCTTGTCGCCGTCGGCCAGGCGGATGCCGCGGACGCCGGTCGAATCGCGCCCGGCGAACACGCGGACTTCCTCAGTGGCGAAGCGGATGCAGCGACCGAGCGCCGTAGTGAGCAGGATATCGTTCTGCGTGGCGTTGCAGAGGCCGACGCCGATGATCGAGTCACCGTCGTCCAGCTTCATGGCGATCTTGCCGTTGCGCTTGATGCCCTGGAAGTCCGACAGCTTGTTCCGCCGCACGTTGCCCGAGCGGGTCGCGAACATGACGTCGTACTGTTCCCAGGCGCCCTCGTCCTCGGGCAGCGGGAGGATGGAGGTGATGCTTTCGCCCGGTTCGATCGGCAGCAGGTTCACGAACGCCTTGCCGCGCGAGTTCGGATTGCCGACCGGGAGGCGCCAGACCTTGAGCTGGTAGACCTTGCCGCCAGACGAGAAGAACAGCATGGGCGTATGGGTCGAGGCCGAGAAGACGCGGGTGACCGCATCCTCGTCCTTCGTCGCCATGCCCGAGCGCCCCTTCCCCCCCCTGTGCTGGGTACGGTAGGTGGCCAGCGGCGTGCGCTTCACATAGCCGCCGTGGGTCACGGTGATGACCATGTCCTCGCGGGCGATGAGGTCTTCGTCCTCAACCTCGGCGTCGCCGTCGACGATCGCCGTGCGACGCGGCACGGCGAAGGCGTTGCGCACCTCGACCAGCTCTTCGCGCACGATGGCCATCACGTTCTCACGCGACGACAGGATCGTCAGGTGGCCCTGGATCGTGTCGGCCAGCTCGCGGGCCTCGCCGAAGATCTCGTCACGGCCAAGTCCGGTCAGGCGCGACAGGGTCAGGGCCAGGATGGCGCGAGCCTGTTCCTCGGTGAGGTGGATCTTGTCGCCTTCGACCACCACGGTGCGCGGGTCGGCGATCAGCTCGACCAGGGGCATCATGTCGCCGGTCGGCCAGTTCTTGGCGACCAGGCGCTCGCGCGCCTCGGCCGGGTCCTTCGAGGACCGGATGATGTGGATGAACTCGTCGATATTGGCGACGGCGATGGCCAGGCCGACCAAGACGTGGCCGCGGTCGCGGGCCTTGCCCAGTTCGAACTTCACCCGCCGGACGACGACTTCCTCGCGGAAATCGACGAATGCCGACACCAGCTCGCGCAGGTTCATCTCGCGCGGACGGCCGCGGTCCAGGGCCAGCATGTTGACCGCGAAGGACGACTGCAGCGGCGTGTAGCGATAGAGCTGGTTCAGGACGACGTCAGGCGACGCCTCGCGCTTCATCTCGATGACCACGCGCATGCCGTCGCGGTCGCTTTCGTCGCGGAGGTCGGCGACGCCCTCGATCTTCTTGTCGCGCACCAGTTCGGCGATGCGCTCGACCATGGCGGCCTTGTTCACCTGATACGGGATCTCGGTGATGACGATCGCTTCGCGATCCTTGCGGATCTCCTGGATGTCCGCCTTCCCGCGCATGATCACCGAGCCGCGGCCCGTGGCGAGGGCGGTGCGCGAGGCCGAGCGGCCGATGATCTCGCCGCCGGTCGGGAAGTCCGGCCCGGGCACGATGTCCAGCAGGGCGTCGAGGCCGATCTCGGGATCGTCGACATAGGCCAGGCAGGCGTCGACCACCTCGCCCAGATTGTGCGGCGGAATGTTCGTGGCCATGCCGACGGCGATACCGCCAGCGCCGTTGACCAGCAGGTTCGGGATCCGCGACGGCAGGACCACCGGCTCCTGCTCGGTGCCGTCGTAGTTCTCCTTGAAGTCGACGGTGTCCTTGTCGAGGTCGGCCACGATCGACATCGCGGCCTTGCTCATGCGGCTTTCGGTGTAGCGCATGGCCGCCGGCGGATCGTTGTCGACCGAGCCGAAGTTGCCCTGGCCGTCGATCAGCAGCAGCCCCATCGAGAAGGGCTGCGCCATGCGGACCATGGTGAAGTAGATCGAGGCGTCGCCGTGCGGGTGATACTTACCCATCACGTCCCCAACGACCCGGGCCGACTTCACGTAGGAACGGTCGGGCGTGTGGCCCTGCTCGTTCATCGAGAACAGGATGCGGCGGTGAACGGGCTTTAGGCCATCGCGCGCGTCAGGCAGGGCGCGGCTCACGATCACGCTCATGGCGTAATCGAGATACGACTTCTTCAGCTCGTCTTCGATGGCGATAGGGGCAATGCCCCCGCGCCGGCCATCATCCGGCTGGGTATGGGTTTCTTCGGTCAAGGGGCAGGTTTAGCCGTTAGAATCGGACACAAAGCTAGGTTCGTTTGTTACCATCCCGGAGGCCGCAAGGCCAATCTCCGTGCAGATTCGAACCCTAGGTGCTTGAACCCATGAGATATGTCCTCGCCGCTCTCGCCGCCACCCTCATCGCCGGTTCGGCGACCGCGGCGGATGCGCCCGCCAGCCAGCACGTCGAATTGAAGAACGCCAGCGGCGCCGTCATCGGCTCGGCGCACCTGACCGAGGCGCCCAAGGGCGTGCTGATCAAGATCGCGCTGAAGGGCGCCACGCCGGGTTGGCATGGCCTGCACTTCCACGAAAAGGGTGACTGCTCGAAGTCCGACTTCACCTCGGCCGGCGGACACGTCCATGGCGGTCCGACGATGGTGCACGGCCTGCTGAACCCCGACGCCAACGAGGCCGGCGACCTGCCGAACCTCTATGTGGGCGCCGATGGCTCGGCCAACGCCGAGATCTTCTCGACCTTCGTTTCGCTGTCCGGCGCGGGCGGCCGTCAGGCGCTGGCCGACAAGGACGGCTCGGCCATCGTCATCCACGCCAACGCCGACGACCACACGACCCAGCCGATCGGCGGCGCTGGCGCCCGCATCGCCTGCGGCGTGATCACCGGCGGCTAACACCCCGTTATCCTGATCCAGACCCACGCGGCGTCGCCGACAGAGCGACGCCGCTGAAGGAGGTTTCGCGTGCTTGATCGACGTCGTCTCCTCCTTGCGGGGGCCGCAACGGCATTCTCTCCCCTGGCCGCTCAGGCCGCGCCCGACACCGAGGGCGCACGCCTGACTAGTCTGCTCGACAAGGCGATGCAGCAGGCGCTGCTGTCATCGCCCCAGCTTATGACCATGACCGGCCTCGACTTCGGCCCGGCCAAACACAAGCTGGACGACCGGTCCGACGCCTCCCTTGCGCAGATGCGCGGCATCTTCGAGCAGATGAAGAAGGACCTCGCGACCTTCCAGCCTGAGAAGCTGACCGGGGTCGATGCGGTGAACTACCATTCGGCCGCGTACCTGACCGAGGCCACGCTGCAGTCGTACGAATTCCCGTTCGGCGATCCGGGCGTCGGCGGGGCCGTGCCGTACGTGATCTCGCAGCTCACCGGCAACTATCGGAACATCCCCTCCTTCCTGGACAGCCAGCACAAGATCGCCACGGCCGAGGACGCCGAGGCCTATCTCGACCGCCTGGCGGCCTTCGGGCCTTCGATGGACCAGGAGAGCGAACGCGTCCGCGCCCACTTCGCCCGCGGAGCGACCCCGCCCGACTTCATCCTGCGCACCACATCGGTGCAGTTCGAGACCATGCTGGCGCCTGAGCCGGCCAAGTCCGAGCTGGTCGCCAGCCTCGTCCGCCGCACGGGCGAAAAGGCGATCCCCGGAGACTGGGAACAGCGGGCCGCCAAGATCGTCGGCGACCAGGTCTACCCGGCCATGCGTCGCCAACTCGACCTGCAGCAGAAGGCGCTGCCCGCGGCCTCGCACGATGCGGGCTGCTGGCGATTGCCGGACGGCGAGGCCTACTACGCCTTTGGCGTCCGCTCGTTCACCACCACCGACATGAGCGGCGAGGAGATCCACAGGCTGGGCCAGGAACTGGTCGCCCGGTATTCGGCAGAGGCCGAGACGATCCTGCGCGCCCAGGGGCTCAGCAAGGGCGGGGTCGGCCAGCGCATCGCGGCGCTGCGCACCCAGCCCAGCCAGCAGTATCCCAACACCGATGAAGGCCGCGCGCAGATCCTGCGCGACATGAACGGCATGGTCGAGGCGATGCGCGGACGGTTGCCGCAGTATTTCGGGACCCTGCCCAAGGCGCCGGTCGAGATCCAGCGCACGCCCATCTCCATCGAAGCCGGGGCGCCGGGCGGGACCTACCAGCTCCCCTCGGTCGACGGGTCGCGGCCGGGCATCTTCTACATCAACCTGCGCAACACGGCCGAGACGCCCCGCATGGACCTGCCGACCCTGGTGCACCACGAGGTGCTGCCGGGCCACCACCTGCAGATCGCGCTGGGCCTGGAGGCCAAGGGCCTGCCGCTCATGCGCCGGATGCCGCTGTTCTCGGGCTACACCGAGGGTTGGGGTCTCTATGCCGAGCAGCTCGCCGACGAGATGGGCGTCTATCGCGACCGGCCGCTGGACCGGCTCGGCTATCTCGCCTCGATGCTGTTTCGGGCCGCGCGTCTCGTCGTGGATTCAGGCCTGCACCACAAGCGCTGGAGCCGCGAGCAGGCTATCCGCTACATGGTCGACACCCTGGGCGACCAGGAGAGCAGCGTCACTCGGGAGGTCGAGCGCTATTGCGTGCAGCCTGGGCAGGCGTGCAGCTACATGCTGGGCCATCAGGTGTGGACGCGCAGCCGCGAGGCGGCCCGCCAGCGCCTGGGTGCGCGGTTCGATATCCGCGGCTTCCACGACGCCGGGCTGCTGGCCAGCGCCATGCCGCTGTCGGTGCTGGAGAGCCACCTGGGGGCCTGGTCCCCGGCGGCCTGATCCTACCAGGCGATCGCCGGCTCGATGGCGATCGCGGCGCGGATGGTGACGTGCAGACCGCCGTCCGGCCCATTGCCGATCAGAAGGTCACCGCCAAAGCGGCGCAGCAGGCGCTGAGCGGTCGGAATGCCGAGGCCGAGGCCGCCCGTGTCGCGGCTGCGCGCGGTGTCGACACGGAAGAAGGGCTCGTAGATTCGCTCGAGGGCGTCCTGCGGGATGCCTGGCCCTTTGTCGCGGATGTGGATGGCGACCCCGGCGGCGTCCTCGACCAGTTCGATATCGGCCTGTTCGCCGTAGCGGACGGCGTTGTCGATGAGCTGCACCACCGCCTTTTCCAGCGGCGCGCGATAGGTGGCGACCACCAGGTTGTTGGGTCCGCGATAGGTCGCCTTGCCGTTCCAGCGCGCCGTCAGGTCGCGGAGCAACCGGCTAAGGTCGACCTTCTCGGAAACGCTGGGCTGGTGCTGGGCGCGAAGATAACCGCGCAGAGATTCGAGCATGGCGTTCAGCTCGTCGACATTGTCGACGACGATGGTCCGGGTGTCGGTGCAGTCGATGAAGTCGGCGGCGATCTTCAGCCGGCTGAGCGGCGTGCCGAGATCATGGCTGATCGCTTCCATCGCCCGCGCCTGATCCTCGATCAGGCCGGTGATCCGGGTCTGCATATTGTTGAAGGCGCGGCCGAGCTCGCGCAGGTCGGCCGGCCCCTGGATCGCCACAGGCGCACGGCGCCCTTCCCCGAACTCGTGAGCCGCAGCGGTAAGGCGGCGCAGCGGCGTTCCGAGAGCGTTCAGGGCGTAGATCGCCAACCCCATGCAGACCAGCGCGAAGGCCAGGGTCATGGCCGTGGCGCGGAGCGCGATGGGCCAACTCCTCGGAAAATCGCGAGAACGGAAGGTCAGCCACTGGCCATCGTCGAGCCGCATGGCCCCGACGAGG
This sequence comes from Pseudomonadota bacterium, assembly GCA_023445705.1. GTDB lineage: Bacteria > Pseudomonadota > Alphaproteobacteria > Caulobacterales > Caulobacteraceae > Phenylobacterium. Next base: position 7,564 of record JAEXKM010000207.1, on the reverse strand, counting down.
TCATTGCCTCCGACAGGATTGGGTTCCGTCCAGAGCCGCAGGGACCGGCCGTCCAGGGATGGCTCCCACTGGACCACCTGACGGGCGATCGCCTGGGCGTTGCCGTCCTGGGCGGCGGGCCAACTCGGCCGCGCCGGGCTGACGCCCGCCTCGAGATAGCGGGTGGTCATGATTCCGTCGGTCTGCGAGGCGAGTTCGCCAGCCGTGTGGACCCGGCTTCCGACCACCAGCAACTCGGCGATCCGCCGGGCGTGGTCCTCACGCAGAGTCTGCCGATCGATCGCCTCGTAGAAGGCGACGCTGGCGATCACCTGGACCAGCGCCACGGCCACGAGGATCAAGGTCGTCCGACCGATCAGATTCTTGAGCGAGAAACCCACGACCCTCTCCGCAGCGCCCCGCAGCTTAAGGGCGAGGCGGGATCGACCAAGAGGCCGCCGGCGGGCGAATTGTCAAATGACAGCGACGTTTCCCGACTCATCCGCGCTGTTATGGCTCGCGTGTCAGAAGCTGTAGACGAGGGTCATCCGGGTCGTGGTGTCGGTTTTCTCCCGCCCCGGAGGCGGGCTGGCCTCATAACGGTAGTCGAAGGATGCGCGCGCCGAGAGATCGCCCTGCAGCTTCGTGGTGACCGCGGAGATCGCGTCCAGCGTCGAATTGCTGGATTCAACGTAGGCGGCGGCCGTCTGGGTGAAGACCGTGCCCGGCCAGATCGTCCACTGGAAGGCGCCGGCGACCCGACCGGACACCGTGCTGTCGCTGCCGACATCGTAGAAGTCGGTCTGACGAAGCGCCGGACCGCCCTCGAAGGACAGCTTCAGGGTCTCGCGGTCGATGACGCGGTAGCCCAGCCCTACGCTCTCGGTGAAGCGGCTCTTGAAGCCGGCGAACTTGTCCTTCTCGGCCGAAAGCACGCCGACAGCATAGAAGCGCTCGCTGAACTTGTAGTTGGCCGCATAGCCCGCGAAGTAGCGTTCCTTGACCACCACATCCGAGGTTTCCTCATAGTCCGCGGCCAGGTCGAACTGGTGGCGCCAGCGCAGGGTTTCCTTGGCGAACTTCAAGCCGGCCGCGACGCCGTTGTCCTCGACGTTCCCCGTCGAGATGAAGGCCCCCAGCGAGCCCTCCCCGCCCCATCCTTCCCAAGCGTCCTGGCTTTCGATCTTCGCCACCCGCGCAGCTTCGGCCTCCTTGGCGAGGCTGGCGACCTGGGCGTCGATCTCGGCGACGGAGCCGGGGTTGGTCTTCTTGGCCGTCTCGACCACCGCCTTCAGCGTCTCGGGCGAGCCCGCCGCGGCGCTGATCATGTCGGCGACGGGCTGGGGGGGCGGAACCGCGTACGCCGCGACCGGCGGCAAGGCGGCGGCGAGCAACGTCGAAGGAAAGATGAGCTGATTGCGCATCGCAGCACGCCCTCATGCCACAGTCTTCGTGGCCATCGGGCGAAGGCCCCAGCCGCCGAACTGGAACCCCTGATCATCTGAGCGACAGCACTTCAACTTGGCCTTGAGGTCGATTACAACCAGGAGGGCGGAGGGGCATATGGCTACAATTTGGGGTAATTTCGGACCCGATACGATTGTCGGAACCGCCGAGGGGGACAACATCTACGGCGCGACCGGGGCAGACAGCCTCGCGGGGATGGCGGGCGACGACACGATCTCGATCGCTTATGAAAGCCTGGATCCCGTCATTATCGACGGCGGCGAAGGCAATGACAGCCTCGGCGTGCATTTCGAACGAGCCGGAAATGCGACGATCCTTGGCGGCGCCGGCAACGACGGCATCACGCTTCAGAACTCGAGCGGCCTGGTGGATGGCGGACCTGGCGACGACTACATCGGTGTCGAGGTCGTTTCTTCCCACGCGAGGGTGATGCTCGGGTCAGGCCGCGATCAACTTTCCCTCTATCCGCGCGTGGACGCTCCGCCCGTGACCATAGGCGACTTTCAGACAGGAGCCGGCGGTGATGCCCTGGTGGTGACCAGGCTTGGGCTTCTGGCCGGATGGGACGGATCCAGCAATCCCTTCGCCCAAGGCTATTTCAGCCTAGTGCAGCGTAGCGGCGACACCGTTTTCCGATGGGACCTGGACGGAAGCGGCGCGGCCCACGCGCCCCAGGACCTCGTCATCTTCGAGAACACCCTCGCGAGCGCCTTCGTAGCGCAAAACCTTATGGGCTGGTCTCCGGCAGGAGTTCAGCCTGACGTCGGGGCCTATCAGGGAACCGCGGGCGATGATCGGTTCGTAGGCGGCGCTGGCGCCGAATATGCGGAGGGCCTGGCCGGAACGGATACGCTCTACGGAGGCGCAGGCAACGACACCCTCGATGGGGGAGACGACTTCGACAACCTCGACGGCGGCTTTGGTGATGATCACCTCTATGGCGGCCCAGGCGACGATCAGTTGCGGGATCTCCTCGGCTCCAACTTCATCCGGGGCGGAGACGGCAATGACTATATCTATGGCGGACCAGAGTTCGACGACCTGCACGGCAACAAGGGCGATGACACTCTGAACGGCTATCTTGGAGACGACTGGGTTGTAGGCGGCCAAGGACACGATTCCCTAGAAGGGGCCGCGGGCGCCGACATCGTCTACGGCAACATGGGCAACGACACCGCCTATGGAGACGTCAGCAACGATATCGTGCGCGGGGGACAAGGCGACGACAGCATTTCCGGCGGCGAAGGCGACGACTTCATGGCTGGGGACCGCGGCTCGGATACGATCTCGGGCGGTAGCGGCGCAGATATTTTCCATACCTTCTCCGGCGCCGGACTCGACCGAGTGATCGACTTCGACCCATCCTGGGGTGACCGGGTCAATGTCCTGGCGGGATCGAGCTACGTCACTCGTCAGGAGGGCGAGGACACTGTGATTGACCTGGGCGGGGGCGACCAAATGGTCCTCGTGGGCGTCAAGTTGGATACCCTCCCACCGGACTGGATCTTCACAAGCTGATCCTCCAACAAAATGACCGGCCCTAGGAGGGGCCGGCCACATCTGAAGCTCGATAAGTTCTGATCTAGAAGGGGATTTCGTCGTCCAGGTCGGCCGAGAAGTCCTCGCGCGGGCCTGAGCCCTGGTTGCGCGGGGCGCCGCCGCCGAAGCCGCCGCCACCGCCGCCATAACCACCGCCACCGCCGCCGTAGTCACCGCCGCCGCCCGCGCCTTCGCTGCGGCCGTCGAGCATGGTCAGTTCGCCGCGGAACTTCTGGAGCACGATCTCGGTGGAGAACTTCTCCTGGCCCGACTGATCGCTCCATTTGCGGGTCTGCAGAGACCCCTCGATGTAGACCTTGGAGCCCTTGCGCAGATACTGCTCAGCCACCTTCACCAGGTTGTCGTTGAAGATCACGACCCGGTGCCACTCGGTCTTTTCCTTGCGCTCGCCGCTCGCGCGGTCGCGCCAGGTTTCTGAGGTCGCGATCCGCAGGTTCGCCACCCGGTCGCCCGAGTTGAGGCTGCGGATCTCTGGATCGGCGCCGAGATTGCCGACCAGGATCACTTTATTGACGCTGCCCGCCATGAGTTCGTCCCTTGCTTTCCGTGCTTGCGGCCCAGCGGCCTAAAGGCGGACGCTAGACGAGCAGCCTTCGGCGATCAAGTTAATGTTCCGCTTTCGTTCTCACCAATCGCCGCTTCGTCCACAGAGGATTTCGCGCCCTAGTTGGCGGGCGCGGCCGGCGGCGGCGCGGGCTCCCGCGGCATGGCGCCCGGCACCGCGAGACGGCCGTCGCCAGTGCGGACCATGGCGAGATAAGGGTGCTCTTCAAGCGACGGCGCGGTGAAAATCCCACGCTTGTCGACGAAGATGAAGTTGCCCTTGTAGGCGCCGACCACGTCGCGCATCGAACCGCCAAGCCGCAGGAAACGGACCCGCATGCCTTCGAGCTCGGCGGCGCAGTGCTCCAGGTCCGGTACGTTGCTCGCCAGCTTGTGGAACTTCAGTTCGCCGTCCTGCTTGGTGACATGCCAGCAGATGCCCTCGCCGCCCGGCGGCAGGGTGCGCTTGGCGCAGGCGCTGAGCGTGAGGACGGCCAGACTGGCGACGAGAGCGGTGCGGAGCAGCATGAGCATCAGCCTATAGGCGCGATTGGGGCGGAGCCAAGGCCTTAACCGACCGACGCGATGGAGCAATTGGAGGCCTGTTCGGCCAGGACGCGGAAACTGCGGTTGTCGCCGGACACTTCCACCTTGCCGGGCACAAGGCGCAAGGTCTGAGACATCCAGCGACCGTAGGTGGCCCCGCCGGGGCGCTCGCAACGACCGGCGAACAGCGTCTGAACGCAGGCGTTCAGGGTGAGTTCGTTGGGCAGTTTGCGCCAACCGCCGTCAGCGTAACGCCAGCAGCTTCCGGCCGGCGCGCTGGGCGGCGCTGCAGCGGGAGCCGGCACGACCGATCCGGGAGGCGCGACGCCCGCGGTCACGGGCTCGGGCGCCGGCGGCAGAGGCGTGAGCATGGTTCCGGCCTGATCGGCGGCCGCCAGGTTGCCGGCCTCGTCGATACCGACGTCGAGGACGCCGGTGGCGACGCCGTTCTGCTTGGCGCACTCGGCCAGGGTCATCTCGCCGACGTACTGCCCGGCCACGAAGCAACGCAGCGGCTTGGCGGGGTCGAGCTTTCCATCATCGCGCGCGCCGGCTTCGACCACGAGCCCGCCCTGGGAGGCCGGAGGCGGAGGGACCTTCTCCCCACGCCCCTTGCCCAGCATGACGCCGCCAATGAGAACTCCGGCAAGCAGCGCAGCCGCGCCGCCGCCGATCGCCAGAAGCGTGCGCCGATCTTTCAGGAAATCCATGAGCCTTCGCTAGACCGTGCTCGTGACGGTTTCAAGCACGCGGGGCTGCTCAGCTACCGCCAAGAAGCCGGTTCAGGCCGGCCTGGTAGTTGGCCAACTGGCTCTTCAGATAGGCGGGGACCTCGCCGGTGGCCTTCTTCGTGGAGGACGCCGGCTTCATTCCCGATTCCAGGTCACGATAGGCCGTCCGCAGCACCGACATGGCCATGGTGAGCTTGTCGAGCGTCTTCTTGACGTTCTCTTCGCTGGAGAGATTCAGGTCCCGCGGCATCTTGAGGCCGTACATGGCCGAGCCGCCGTCGCCAGGCTTGGCGACGCCCCCCTTGTCGCTCACCGTTGCGCGGACGAACCCCTCCTGCAGGCCGAGCGCCTCCAGCACGTCCAGACCGCCCTTCCCCCCCAGGATCTCCAGACTGGAACGGCTGTTCTTCGGCATGATCTGCAGCTTGCGGACATCGCCGTCGGAGACGACCTCGGCCTTCACCGAATAGGAGGTGGCGCGCAGGATCTTGGTGGCGAGGCTTTGCAGCGTGTCCTTCGCCTCGATGGTGATCGTGACCGCGGGGCCGCCGATCCGGCGGCGGATCTGGAACTGGTCTCCGGGCCTGGCCGAAGTCGCGGCGGTGACCAGTTGGGAATCGGAGAAGGCGATCTTGCCGGTCGGCAGGCCGAGCCTGTCGAGCGCACTGGAGCCGCCGGGGTCCACGGCGATGGACGTCGGATTGACGATGCCGTCCTTGCCGCTGAACCGCTGGGACCAGGCGACCACGCCAGTGTCGATGTCGAGGCCGACAGCAAACCCGTCGGTCTTGCCCAAGGTCGTTTCCATGCCCGGCAGCGCGGTCTTGGTGGTGCCGGTGATCCAGACCTTGCCGTCGGCCACGGTCATAGCCGTGGCGCGGTCGTCGCCGGCGCCGCCGTAATAGGCGATGGCGTCGCCGCCGGTGCTGAGATCGAAAGAGATCTTCGCCGCGAAGGCGTCCACGCCGCCGGACGCGGCGCGGGTCGTGTTGCCGACGCCGAGCGTCGCGCCGGTGGAACCGGCGATCACGATCGAGCCGCCGTCCATGGTGACGCCGGCTATGGTTCCGCCGCCGATCGAGCCGAGGCTACGGGTTCCGGTGACGGACGGGGCCTTGGGATTGCTGAGGTCGAAATTACGGAGCTTCACCTCCCCGCCTTCGACCGAAGCCACTACGACGTTCATGCCGTCGACCACCAGGCCCGCGGGCTTGTCGTCGCCCGCCGTGCCGAACTGGGTCGTTGACTGCAACCGGCCGTCGGCCCCGAAGGCGCGCAGGTAGGTGTCCCAGCCGCCGTTGGAGGCCTGACCGGTCATGGCCCCCTTTACGCGACCGAGGACGTAGACCGTGCCATCGGCGCCAAAGGCGACCTTCGTGGCCTCGTCGTCGTCGCGCGCGCCCATGCGCTGGGACCACATCTCTTCGCCGGCGCTGTTGAAGACCGCCACGAAGCTGTCGGGCTTGTTCGCGTCCGCGCCTTCGTCCGCAGAGGTGATCTTGGGGATGACGTTGGTGTCGCCGATAGGCACGCCCGAGGCGGCGAACCCCCCCGTGACCGAACCGGCCACCGCGATCTGACCATCGGGTCCGACGCTGAGCGCCAGGCCGCTGGCGGTCTCGGAAGCGCCAAGGGTGCGTGTGTAGACGACGTTGCCGGCCGAATCGAACTTCATCAGCGCGACGTCGCCGGCGCCCTTGATGCTCTGGCCTTCGACCTCTCCGTCGACGTCGACCAGCATATAGAGCGAACCGTCCGGTCCGGTGACCGTGGTGCGGACCTGCGACACGCCGTCGGGCATGTTCACGTTGAAGACGCGGCCCTCCACCCAGTTCACGTCGCCCGGGCGCCGGACCGCATCGGAAGCGGTCCCGGTCTCGAACTTCAGGAGCTGCTCGACGGTGGGCTCCACCTCTTCGGTCGTGCTGGTCGAAGACGACGAGGTCGAACTGCTGCTCGTCGTCTTGGTGGTGGAGGTGGTCGTCTTGGTCTTGTCCGGGTCGGGATCGCCAGCGGTCTGGGTGATATAGACAGCCGGGGCGGTCGCGGGCGCGGAAAAGGTAAGAATTTCGGTCGTATCACCCTGAATCTTGATGGCGAACTTGTCGGCCGCCTTGCCCAGGCTAACGGTCCGTCCGTTGACCTCGACCGTCTTCTCCTCGCCCGGGATCTTCTCGACCGCGAAGCGGGTGCGGTAGCCGGTGGTCGCGGCGATCTTGTCGTTGAGGTACTTGACCACATTGTTCATCGAGCGGGGCTGAGCGCCCATCTCGGACAGGTCGAAGTCGATCGTCTTCTGCGTCTTGTTCGGCAGGGCGACGGTCATGCTGAACCGCACATCGCCCTGGAAGGCCTCGACCGCATCGGTCGCGGTCCCTTGGTGGACGGGATCGGTCAGATAGCGCGGCGTCGTCTTGGGCACGCCCACCGCCGCCTTCGCCTTGTCGGTGGCGTCGCCGTAGGTCAGCCGGAGATGATCGAAGTTGGCGTCGTCGATGTAACCGGAGACCTCGCCCATTCCGCGTGAGAAGGCAGCCTGCAGGCGCTTGAGCTCGGAGGCGCTGACATCGTCTTCGTTCGCCTTCTTGGCGATGCTCTCGAGCAGAGCCAGGCCCTGGTACATGGTGAAGAGCTGGCGGTAGTCTTCGCTGGCGCCCTTAACGTCGAGCTGGGACTGCGCCTCGTCGATAAACTTGCGGCCCAGCAGGACGCTCTTGATCAGGTCGTCGGCCTTGGGC
>JAEXKM010000187.1 GCA_023445705.1 Pseudomonadota bacterium | reverse complement strand
CCGTCTGTTCTGTCTTCCCGGCCCTCGGCCAGCAGGGTCGCGGTCATACTCCCACCCGGTAGAGCAAACAACGGACCCGCCAGACGCAGCGAGACGGCGCGAGACTCTTGCTTCAGGTTGATGTGTTCAGAGGTCGCCAGCGCATAAGCCGGCAAGGCGGCCGCTACGGCGTCCCAGCTACCGAACGGAAAGACAGGTGATGCGCCCTCTAGGCTTGGCTGGCCTATGGAGACCGCGATCGCCAGCGCGTTTCCCGTGTCAGTCGCCGCTCCATCACGGCGATATGAGAGATCAGCCATCGTATAGTCGACCGACGCCTTCCAGTGGGCGGGCAGGGACGCGATGAGGCCGCCTGTCCACCGGTTTAGTTCGAGCTCCTGCGTGGTTTCAGTCCTACGGAACGCGACCGGGAAGGTGAGCCGCACATCCTGACCGAAAGGATTTCCGGGCCGGGCGGCCCCCTGCGCGGCGATGAACGGACCGCGCTCGTCAACATAACGGCCTCGACTTTGGGCGTAGATGCCGTCGAGGAACACCTCGATGTCGGGGCCGATCTCTCGGCGTAGATTAAGCAGCCCGGAGGTGACGGTCGGGGCGACTGTAATGTACTGCCGCCCGCCCGAGGCGTCGTCGGACAACTGGAGCGGCAGCTTACCGGCGTTAGCGGCCAACAAGGCGCCGGCCTCGCCGGGGGAGCCTTCGAAATTCAAGGGCAGGAAGGTGTAGGCCGAGCCCAAGACGGCCCCGCCGTAGGCTGGATCGAGGGTCAAGTTTCCCGCCAAACTGACGACAGATACGCCTTTTCGAACCGGCGGGTTGAATGTGTAGGCAGCCGGATCATTGGCGAACCTCATGCGGCCGGCGCGTTCCATATAGTCACGTTGGCCAGCGCGCAGCGCTGACCCTCTGGCGTGAGCTACGAACAACATGACATCGGTCGAGCCATTGTCCGGTGTGAAACCAAGTCTGCCTTCGAAACGCGCGTGCTGGGCGTCGGCGCGGTCGCTCGATCCCGCGTAAAGGTTGAGATCGGCGCCGCGGTACGCGCGTCGGAGCACGATGTTGACCACACCGCCAACAGCGCCTGGGCCGTAAATTCCCCCCGCAGTCGTAGTGAGGACCTCGATGCGTTCCACCGCGCCGAGGGGGATGCCATTGATGTCTGCTTGCCCGACCTCGCCGAACACCGTTGGTAGGAAAGGCATGCGACGTCCGTCGACGAGCACAAGCGTGGAGGTGTCCCCGAAGCCGCGAAGGTCGATTGAGGAATTCAGGCCGCTGAAGCCGCCGGCGGAGGTGTCCGCCGGCTCGCGGGCTCGAAGAACCTCGCCGATCGTCATGCGACCGGACGCTTCTATGTCGGCGCGCCAGAGCACAGCATAGGGCTGGATGTCGTTGAGCGTCCGCCGAATGTCCACGTTTTGGGTGCGACGACCGACGACCAGTAGTTCGGCTACCGCGCCGTCGCCCTGCTCGACCACAGGGGCCTTGGCAGCGACGTAAAGGATGTAGGCGCCGCCGGCTGCCACCCGATAGCCGATGCCTGATCCGGCCAGAAGTTGCGAGAGCGCCGCTTCGGGAGTGAGAAGACCACGAACTCTTCGCGCGCTTATCCCTTGCACAAGTCTCTGGTCAAAGAGGAGATCGATCTTGGTTTGCCGAGACAGTTCGACAAGCGCGCTCGACAGCGCCCCGCCCCGAATGTCGAGCTTTGTCGCCGGCGCAGCCTCAGCACCGTCCCACGCGGTCGCCAGACCGATCGCAGCCAAGATGGATAGAAGATAGTTTCGCAGCCAAAGCCCCCGGATGGCGCGCCAACCGAAGGGGGCTCATATCACGCGAGTCGCGCACGACGAATGTCTGAATGGCCAGTCGCCGCAAAGCCGGTGGATAGGCGCGGAGAGGGGCTCGGGCGCTAGGACTGCGTTGATTGCCCGTCGGCCACGGGCAATGAGATCTGCAGATGAGCTCCTGCCGTCGGGTGATTGGAGGCGCGGATCTCGCCGCTGTGGGAGTCTACGATCGAGCGGCAGAGCATCAGGCCGACCCCCATGCCTTGGGCTTTGGTTGTGACATTTCGGGCGAAGGCCTGGCTCAGCACGCTTTCGTCAAAACCAGGACCCGTATCGATTATGGAGACGCCCAGGCGCGCGCCGGATTCCGGGTGCGTGCTGATCGTAACGACCTTGGGAGACTCAGCCTGAGCCTGATCGATCGACTGCATCGCATTCATCAGCAGGTTGATCAGCACCTGTTGCAGCTTCGTCCAATCACCTTCGATAGCCGATAGGCCACGGCTGAGCTCCAGGCGCAGCTCGATCCCCCGCTGTTGCGCCTCATGCCGCAAAGTGTCGGCCGCGGCGACGACCAGCTCGTTGAGGTCGAGCAAGCTGAACGCCGTCGCCTCGCCAAGGGCCGTTTGCTGAGCGCTTCGGATGATGTCGCTCGCGCGGTGAACACTAGTGATGATCCTCTTCGCCAGGAGCTGGGCCTTAGCTAGGTCGGGCCGGTCCCGGTCAAGCCATCGGAGGCTCGCCTCGGCGCTGCTCGCGATCACAGACAGTGGCTGCCGTACCTCGTGCGCCAGGGTGGTGACAAACCTGTCGGCCAAGGAAGAACCGTGCAGGCCGGCCAAATCGATCATCGTGATCACCGCGGTGTCGCTCTCCGATGAGCGCGAGAAAGCAATGTGCAGCAGCCCCCTGATGCGGCGGCCATCGCAGGTGTTGATGATCACCTCCTCGAGGTGGCCGTCCCGTCCGGCGCACCGCGATGAGACCACGTTCGCGAGTGTTTCGCGGGAGCTGAGCAGGTAGCCGATCGGTCCAAGGAGCGCTGCGTGCTCGGACTGAAACATATCCATGGCGTGAGCATTGGCGGCTGTGACCCAGACTCCGTCGCTGATGGCGTCAAGCAGTTGTGGATTGGCCGACAGGTGCGCCGGAATGTCCGCGACGCCCGACACGTGCAACTGCGAGACCAGTTGGTCCATCACCTGCATATCGGCGATCCAGCAGGGAAAAGGCGTTCGCTCCGGAATAGCCGGGTACGCCAAGCGCGCGCCGAAGATGGGTTCAAGCAAGGGCAGCATTTGCAGCTTCCCGGACGTTGGCGGGGAGGGACTGCCATGCGCGAACCAGATGGCTGACTGACGCTGCGCACATCTTTCGCATCATGCTGGCGCGATGCAATTTCACCGTGACCTCGCTGATGCCGAGGTCGAAGGCGATGCATTTATTGAGAGATCCCTCAACCACGGCGCCCATCACCTGACGCTCGCGCGGGGTGAGAGTTTCGTACAGGTCCGCATTGCGCTTTGACGCGAGCGCCTGGGCGCGTGTCTTCTCGTCCAGCAACAGGGCGGCGTTTACAGCGTCCAGCAACGTCTGGTCGCGAACCGGTTTTGTAAGAAAGTCCACCGCGCCAGCCTTCATCGCCTGCGCGGTCATCGGGATATCTCCGTGGCCCGTGACGAAAATGATCGGCTTGGGACGTCCGGATGCGGCCAGGCGCGTCTGAAGCGCCAGACCGCCCAGCCCGGGCATGCGAACGTCCAGGATTAGGCAGCCTGGTCCCTCGAGCAGATCACTGGCGAGGAGCTCATGCCCGGTGCTGAAGCCGATGGCGCGCATTCCCACCGACTCGAGAAGATCACACAGCGAACCTCGAACATCGTCGTCGTCATCGACCACCAGGACGGTCGGGGCAGGGGGGACGGCGTCTGATCGGAGATGGGGCGACACGCTGGGATCGGACGGAACCTGGCGAAACACGTCGCTAGTAAGCAGTTGCTGCATCGGAGGCCTCCTCGCCTCCAAGAACGCAGCCGCGATACAACCTCGCACCTACGGTTTGAAAAAAGTGCGCCTGGCTGAACTAACGGCCGCTGAGATCAACGCCGCCATCGTTTCGACTGCGAACGCTCAACGGATAAACTTCGGCCAGCGTGAGCGCAAAACGCGTCGGGTCGCCGGCCCGGAAGCGCCCCGTGACGGGGAGGCTCCCCACCGCGGGGTCGACGATCCGGGCCGGCGGGCCGCCATATCGGTTGATCTCGGCGAGAGCTTCGGCAAGCGGGCGCTCGGAAAATTCGAGCGTGCTGGTCCTCCACGAAAGAACCTCCGCGAGATCGGCTTCGCCTACGGTGTCCTCTTGTCCAGGCGAGACGGTCAACTGCGCCCCAGGGGAGGCCAGATCGATCGGCCTGCCGGTCTCGGGCGCAGAAACCCTGATCGCGCCGGTCACCAACGTAACCGCTAGTCCCTCACCCTGAATGCGAACGTCGAATTCGGTTCCCAGGTCGGTGATGGTTCTCGTCTGGGCCGCAACGATGAAGGGGCGCTGGGCGTCATGGGTGACGCTGAAGAAGGCTTGACCACGCAGGACGCGGACCGTGCGCCGGCCTGCCTCGTAGGCCACTGTCACAGCCGAATCTTGGTTCAGGGTCACCCGACTCCCGTCGGCGAGCGCGTAGGTGTTCGGAGCGCCGCTAACGTTGGCGAACGTGGTCGGGGCTTCAGCAGGTGGGCCGACCTGGACCGCGGGGGTGGGAGACCGGGTCGCAAACTGCGGCCAGACGAGTATGCCGCCGATGATGGCGACAAGCACAGCCGCCGCAGCCGCGATGGCGGGAAACCGGGCAGGGCGCGCCTGCAAAGCATCGCGCCGCAGGGCGGTGATCAAAGGGTCTGCGGTTTCGGGCCGTTCGCAGGCTTGCCACATCGCCGTGGCGTCCGCCCATATGGCTGCGTTCTCCGGCGTGGCGTCGCGCCAGGAGACGAAGGTCGGGTCGTGCTCCAGGTCGAGCCCCGCGTCGCGACGCAGGAGCCAGAAGGCGGCGTCCTGCCGTTCGTCCAAAATCCCGGACATAGAACCTTGCGGTCTCATCGCTCGTCTCTCGTCCGTGCCAGGATGTGTCGGACCGCCCTCAGCATATGCTTCTCCACCGCGCTAGCCGAAATACCCAGCCTGCGGCCCACCTCCGGATTGGAGAGCCCTTCCATCCGTCGCAAGATAAACACCCGGCGCGTACGCTCGGGGAGTTCGAGCAACGCAACACCAATCGCAGCAAGCGTTTCCGCGCCGATCAGAGCCCGCTCTGGGCCCGGCGTTTCGCCGCCGTGGACGTCAGGTTCAAAAGGTACGTGCCGATCGCTGTAGCGCACGCGCCGGCGCCGGCCGCGGTCCAGCAGGACGCTGGCGGCGGTCTTGAATATGTAACCGTCAAGTTGTTCGAGCTCTCCGGCCGGCCCGCGTCGAACGATCCGAAGGAACACCTCCTGAATGAGATCTTCCACTTCAGCGGGGTCGTTTACGCGGCGCTGGAAGTAGCGCGCCAGGGCGCTGCGCAAAGCCACCGAGCGGTCAGCCAGTACGGCGGAGCGTTGAGGGCCGTGCGGGGGGATCGACGGGGTCTCCTGAACGTCAGAGCCCCCGTCATCGGCCGCTTGGCGCGAGGGCGCCGGTAAATTGCGCCGCCTCGCCTCCCACGACAATCCCTTGGACATGGTCCATCCTCGCCTAGAGCAGCGCCATGCCGCCGTCAGCGCGCAGGTTCACACCGGTGATGAAACTGCTGGCGTCTAACGCGAGGAACAGGGCAGCCTGGCCAAGCTCCTCGGCGCGCCCCATGCGGCCCAGCGGTATCGCATCCGCCATCGCTTTCTCAAAAGTCGAGCGCGCCTCGGGCGGGATCCCAAGCTTGGCGAGGATGGCCGTGTTCACCGGGCCTGGACTCAGGACGTTGACACGGATCCGCCGCGGGCTGAACTCCACCGCCCAGCTACGGGCGAAGGCCCCGAGCGCGGCCTTGGATCCGGCGTATACGGCATGGCCGTCGAGGACTTTCTCGCTTGCCATCGAGCCCGTAAGAATGATCGAGCCGCCGTCTCTGATCAGCGGCGCAAGTTTCTGGACGCCGAAGAACACGCCGCGCGTGTTGACCGCGAACTGCGCATCGTACTCTGCTTCGGAAACCTCAGCCGATGGAGTGATCGTGTTCACTCCGGCGTTCGCCATATAGATGTCCAGGCCGCCGAACCTTTCCCGGATTTCCTCGGCGACCATCGCGTGATGCTCTGGGTCCGCCACGTCGCCACCTATCGCCACCGTACCCCGGCCAATTTGGGCGGCCGCTTCGAGTAGGGCCTGCCGCCCGCGACCCGTGACAACCACCTGCGCTCCCTCGGCGGCGAAGGCATGTGCGGTCGCGAGGCCGATGCCGCTTGTGCCGCCGGTGACCACAGCTACACGTCCAGCAAGAGCGTTGTTGTTCATCGCCCTTCCTCACCGAGCGGTGACGAGAGCGCGTAGGCTGCCGACCTTCGGAGCGTTGCGCTGGTGGCGCAGGCCATTTGACTCAGGAACATCCGATTTTCCTTTTGGGAGGGAAGCTGTGGTTCCTGTTTTGGTTGGGCCGCCCGCCGCGCGCCATTAGACGATGGACGTGCGTTCACCGCCTTCAGCAGTGAAGCGCCTGGCGAAGGGGAGAGCGCACACCTTCCTGCGGCGCAGCCGCCTACGCCCTTGGTAGGGGGAGAGCAGGCGCCTGGCTCAATGGCGGCGCGGCGGCGCTCGGACGCATCTTCGACCTGACAGGCCAAGGTGGCCAAAGAGGAGATAAAGATGCGCAAGACCCTTGGCGCTGTGTCCGCGGCGCTAGTCCTGGCCTCACTGGGCGGCGTGGCGGCGAACGCCGCTCCGATTGGCGACAAGCCAACGATTGTCCTGGTGCACGGCGCCTTCGCCGACGCCTCCAGCTGGAATGGAGTCATCACGAGGCTGGAGCGTGACGGGTTCCATGTCATCGCAGCGGCCAACCCGCTACGCGGCGTAGCCCGGGATGCGAGCGCGATTGCTGCGCTTGCACAAGCCACCCCTGGACCGGTGGTGCTTGTCGGCCATTCCTACGGCGGCCCGGTCATTACAGAGGCGGCCAACAGCGCCACCAACGTTCAGGCGCTCGTCTACGTGGCCGGCTTCCTGCCGGAACGCGGTGAATCGAGTGCGACGCTCTCGGAAATGTTTCCTGGAAGCACACTAGGCGAGGCGCTTGAGCCCGTGCCGTTGCCCGAGGGCGGCCAGGATCTCTACATCCAGCCGGCTAAATTCCACGCCCAGTTCGCTGCCGATCTGCCGGCTGGCGAGGCGCGCTTGATGGCGGCGACACAGCGTCCGGTTGCTCAGGCTGCACTGGCCGAGCCTTCTGGCGCGGCGGCGTGGAAGCGTCTGCCCTCGTACGTGATCTACGGATCGGCTGACCGCAATATCCCAGCCAAGGTCCAGTCCTATATGGCGGCGAGGGCGCAAGCGAAGAAGACAGTGGTGCTTAACGGCGCGTCCCACGCCCTTATGATCTCGCACCCCGATAAGGTCGCGGCCCTCATCGAGGATGCGGCGAAAGCGCCCTAAGTCCCGTGCGTGCGCATGCTCAGCCCTATGCCTTTGCATAGGGCTGACTCGCCCTTCACCCAAATCGACCGCGGACCGGACGTCGCCCAACCTCGAGCGGCAGGATTTGACCCGCAGAAGGCGAAGAACATGAAAATCGTGGTCATCGGCGGCAGCGGCCGCATAGGTGAAAAGCTCGTCTACAACCTCAGACAGGACGACTTCCGCGTCCTTGAAGCTTCGCCCAGCTACGGCGTCGACGCTGTGACGGGCGAGGGCCTCGATGCGGCGTTGGACGGCGCGCAGGTGCTTGTCGACGTCTCCAACTCGCCGTCGCTTGAAGGCGGGGCGGCTCTCCGCTTCTTCGAAGCTGCCGGTCGCCGTCTGACTGCAACAGCTAAGGCCGCGGGCGTTCGCCACCATATCGCCTTGTCGATCGTCGGGACCGACCGTTTGCAGGCCAGCGCATATTTTCAGGCCAAGAAGCTGCAGGAAGACCTGATCAAGGCGGCGGGAACGCCCTATAGCATCGTTCGATCGACGCAATTCTTCGAGTTCATAGCCGGGGTCGTCCAGAACGGCGGCGCCAGCGATGTCGTGATCTCGCCGGCGCTGGTTCAACCAATATCCGGTTTGGACGTCGCTGAGGCGCTCGCTGACATCGCGACCGGCCCGCCTTTGAACGGCGTCGCCGAGGTCGCCGGCCCGGAACGCTTTCGGCTTACAGAAATCGCAGCTGAGGTCCTGACCGCTTACGAGGACCGGCGGCGTGTCGTACCCGATCGGGAGGCGCCCTACTTTGGAGCTGTGCTCGGTGAGCGGTCGCTGTTGCCCGGCGCCAAGGCGCGTATCGCGCCGCTCCGTTTCGAGGACTGGCTTCGCGACAGCCTGCAGCCGGCGGCTGCGCTCCAATCCTGGAACATGGGAGTTTCGATATGAAAATCGTCGTCATGGGCGGTGCCGGCCTGGTTGGCGCGAGCATCGTCGAGATCCTCGGCCGGCAAGGTCATGAAGTCACCGCCGCTTCCCGGCGGACAGGGGTGGATGTTCTCAGCAGGGCAGGACTTCCAGAGGTCCTGCAGGGGGCCGACGTTGTCGTGGACGTGCTGAATTCGCCGTCGTTTGAAGACAAGGTCGCGCTCGACTTCTTCGAAACATCCACGAACAATCTGCTGACCGCAGAAGCCGAGGCCGGGGTCGGGCATCACGTGGCGCTGTCGATCGTCGGCGCCGAGCGGCTTTCCAGCAACGGCTATTTCCGGGCAAAGCACGCGCAGGAGCGCAAAGTCCAGACTAGCGGCGTTGCGTACACGCTTTTGCGGGCCACTCAGTTCTTCGAATTCCTGAGCTCGATCGCCGATTTCAATATCGCCGGCGATGCGGTCCGTCTGGCGCCAGCCCGTATCCAGCCGATCGCAGCGCGTGACGTAGCGGTGGCATTGTCACAACTCGCCCAAGCCAGGCCGGAGAACGCAACCGTCGAGCTGGCAGGGCCAGATCCCTTCCGACTGGACGAGATCGTCCGGGCCTATCTTGCTGCTACGGGCGACGGGCGGGAGGTCATATCGGACCCCGCCGCGCTCTATTTCGGCTCCGCACTGAACGATGAAACCCTGATGACCGGCGAAATTCCCCGCTTTGGTCACACTGAGTTCGACGCCTGGCTGAGGCGTGTCCTGCGCGAGCGCTCAATCCCGGTTCGCCCCGCTTGGTTCGCTTAAGGAGCACAGCATGAAACTCTACTACGCCCCGTTCGCCTGCAGCCTCGCCGATCATATCGCCCTCGAAGAAGTCGGCGCCGCCTATGAGCGAGAAGCGGTGAACCTCAAGTCCAAAGTCACGGCGTCGGGGCGCGATTTCGCGGAAATCACGCCAAAGGCCTATGTGCCTGCGCTGGTGCTCGAAAGTGGCGAGACACTGACGGAAAATGTCGCGGTGCTGGACTGGATCGCCTCTCAGTTTCCGCAGTTGGGGGTTCAAGGCGTTCTTGGCCGCACCCGCATGCTCGAAGCGCTGACCTATGTCACCACCGAACTGCACCACGGCTTCAAACCAATGTGGCATGGGGGCACGGAGGAGGAGCAGGCGAAAGCAAGAGCGACGCTCGCCGCCAAACTCCAGTATGTCGCTGGTACGCTGGAGGGCGATTTCCTGTTTGGCGACGTCCCTAGCGCGGCTGACTTCTATCTGTTTGTGATGCTGCTTTGGGCGGCGCGATTTCATGTGCCCACGCCTCAGTCCTTGGAGGCGATGCGCGAGCGGATGAAGGCGCGGCCCGCGGTCCAGAGGGCCATGACCCAGGAGGGCCTTCGTTAAGGTCGCAAACCCGGAAGACATTTCGCCCCGGCCTTCGCGCCGGGGCGTTTTCATTTGGATCACATGTTGCGGTAGTTGGGGCCGCCACCCCCTTCGGGCGTGGTCCATACGATGTTCTGCGACGGGTCCTTGATGTCGCAGGTTTTGCAGTGAACGCAGTTTTGAGCGTTGATCTGAAAACGTGGACTTCCGCCTTCGGCGTCGTAGAGCATCTCGTACACGCCCGCCGGACAGTAGAGCCGCGCCGGCTCGCCATAGATCGGCAGATTGCGCGAGACGGGGACGTCGGGGTTCAAGAGCCTCAGGTGGATCGGCTGGCTCTCCCGGTGGTTGGTGTTGGAAAGGTAGACCGAGGAGGCCTTGTCAAAAGACAGCCTGCCGTCCGGCTTTGGGTACTCGATCGGACGATGTTTCGCCGCCGGCTCGGTCGCGCCCGCATCGGTATGTCCATGATGCATGGTTCCAAAGGGCGACCAGTTCGCAAACAGCGTCTGGAGCCACATGTCGAAAACGCCAAGGAAGCCTCCGAGCACAGTGCCAAAGCGGCTCAGCAGTGGCTTGGCGTTGCGGACGCGAGCGAGCTCAGCATGGATCCGGCTCTGCCCTAGCCTGGTTTGATAGGCCTCCAGCTCATCGCCGGCCCTGCCCTCCAGGATGGCGGCGATTGCGGCCTCGGCCGCCAGCATCCCGCTTTCCATGGCGTTATGAACGCCCTTGATCCTTGGCACGTTCACAAAGCCCGCAGAGCAGCCTATGAGCGCGCCGCCTGGAAACACCAGTCTGGGCGTTGACTGCAAACCGCCCTCGGTGATCGCGCGTGCGCCATAGGCCAGGCGCGTTCCGCCCACCAGTTGAGATGCGACGGCCGGATGGTGCTTGAACCGCTGGAACTCGTCGAAAGGCGATAGAAACGGGTTGCGATAGTCGAGGTGCACCACGTAGCCGACCGACACGTATCGGTCTCCGAAGTGATAGACGAAGCTGCCGCCGCCGGTCCGCATGTCCAAGGGCCAGCCCGTCGTGTGTTGAACAAGGCCAGGCCGGTGCTGCTCGGCCGGAACCTGCCAAAGCTCTTTGATCCCAAGGCCATAGAGCTGAGGATCGGCGTCGCGGTCGAGGTCATGGCGAGCGATGATGGCCTTGGCGAGAGAGCCGCGAGCGCCTTCGGCGATCAGCAGGTACTTGCCTCGCAACTCCACCCCGGGCTCGAAGCCGGCGGAAGATCGGCCATCCCGATCAATACCGAAGACGCCTGCGACCACGCCCTCCAGGCGCCCCGTGGGCTCGTGCCAGATCAGCTCGCTCGCCGCCATGCCTGTATAGATTTCGACGCCGAGCGCCTCGGCGCGTTGCGCGAGCCATCGCGTGAGATCGCCCAGAGAGCCGATGTAGCAGCCGCCGTTGTGCATCAGAGGCGGAAGGGCGACCATTGGCAGCGGCAGCTGGCCTCGTGGTCCGAGCAACAGAAACTCATCCCGGGTGACCGGCGTATCGAGTGGCGCGCCTTGCGTCTTCCAATCGGGAACCAGCTCGTTGAGGGCTCGAGGATCGATCACCGCGCCGGCGATGACATGGCCCCCGACCTCGGCGCTCTTCTCCAGTACGGCGACCGAGATTTCGCGTTCCGTCTCGAGCGCCAACTGCTTCAGTCGAATCGCCGCGGAGAGGCCCGCAGGGCCTGCGCCGATGATCACGACGTCATAGGACATCGCCTCGCGTTCCACGCCCAGAAGGGCCTCGAATTTCGGAAGGCGATCAAGGACGGCGGCCTTCCACGCGGCGGATGCAATTTCGTCGGACATCTAGGTCCTCCATTCGGAGATCAGGCCGTCGCGATGGCCGGTAGGATTATGCTGACGGTCGTCCCGGCGCCCTGGATGCTTCTGACCTGTGCGCGTCCTCCGGCGTCTTGGGCGAACCTTCTGACCATGGCCAGGCCCAGCCCTGATCCTCGCCCTTGCGTCTTGGTGGTGAAGTGGGCGTCGAAGGCCCGCTGAAGGACCGCGGGGGACATGCCGCAACCGTTGTCGGAGACGGCGATCCTCGCCCAACCAGGATGAGCCGCGGCGGACACGTGCAGAGCGCCGCCTGTTGGCATCGCGTCCCGCGCATTGATCACCAGGTTCAGCACCGCGTTCTGAAGTTCCACCGGATTGCAGCGAACCAGCGGCATGTCTGTCTGCACGCTCATCGAAAGTTCGATGTCGGGCTCGCAGACCCAAGTCACCAGATCCTCGATATCCCGAAGACAAGAGGCGATGCATTGCGGCTCGCCGGTCTTTCTGATCACAAGGCTGGGCTCCGGCGATCGGATCATGGACTGGCGAACAAGTGCTCCGGCGCGCTCAAGAGCGACACGCGCTCTTGCGAGCACCAAGTCGCCGTCACGGCCTTCCCGGCGGTTTCGGCTGATCGTGTTGAGGGCCGATGTTGCGATCTGGATCAAATTCCCAAGGTCATGGATGATCCCTGAGGCGCCTGTCAGATCGGGCGCGCCGGACGACAGCTCGTGGTCGAGCCTGGTTGCGGATCCGCTGGAATTCATCGCTCAATCCCGATTTCACGACTGCCGCTAGGGCTCGGCAATGATCAAAGGGTAGGAGTGCGGGGCGGTGAGCGTCGATTGCCCGAAGGGTCCGGCGGCCCCATACCGGCGTATAGGTTCAGATGGGCTGGCGCCGGTCTCAGGCGACGCCTGTCGGGATGGTGACCCGAAATTCTGCTCCGCCTTCGGGATGATTGGAAGCGCTGATCTGGCCGCCGTGGCCGGCGATGATTGTTTGGCAGATCGTCAAGCCAATCCCCATCCCGCCCTCCTTCGTACTGAAAAACCCACCGAATATGCGATCCAAGTCAGCGGCAGGGATTCCTGGGCCGTTGTCGCGGATGCTGAAACCGACGACCTGCGGCTCCTCCAGGAACGTGCGCACCCAGATTTCCCGAGAGTCGGTCGATCGCGCCGCCACAGCCTGTCCGCTGTTGACCAGCAGGTTCACCACCACCTGCTGCAGTTGAATGCGATCGCCGACCACGGGCGGAATGCGGCGGTCCAAGTCCACACGCAGATTGATAGATCGCTCCTCATTGTCATGGCGTACGAAGGTGAGCGCCTCGCCGATCACCTCGTTGAGGTCCAGCCTGACGTGCCGGGGCTGCCGCTTGCCGGCCGTGTCCTGGATCCGGACGATAATGTCGTTCGCCCGCTGGGCGCCCGCAGCGATCCGCTCTGTCAATTGAGCGACTTTCGGCAGGTTCGGATCGGGCTTGGCTAGCCAGCGCAGGATTGTCTCGGCGTTGGTCAGGATTGCTGACAGCGGTTGCTTGACCTCATGGGCGATTGACGCGGTCATTTGCCCAAGGGTCGACAGGCGAGCGGCGTGTGTGAAGTCCGCTTCAACCTGCCTAAGTCTCGCTTCAGCTTCAATCCGCGCGGTGTTGTCGATCATGATGAGCAGGGTCGTGTCGAGCCGCTCACCTGGAACGGGGAGCGTTACGAGCAGCAGGACATCTCGTAGCTCGCCTCGCCGGTTGCGGACCTTGACCTGCTCCACATGGTTCCGCTGGCCGTTGAAGTGCGCGATCATGACTCGGCGCGCCGCCCCTGGGGCGTCGGCGAAGATGTACTTCACAGGGCCCAGCAGATCCGAGGAGTCCGCCGCGCCCATCAGCTTCACTGCATCGGTGTTCGCGTCGGTGACCAGAACCAGTTCGCACGCCAGATCCACTAGGTCAGGATGGCGTGCGGAATAGTCCTCCATGTCGACTACGCCGTCCGCATGCAGCCGGTCGAATATCTTGCCGGCGGCGCGCGCATCGATCTCCCACACCGGCAGGGGAAGCGATGCGATGAGCGCCCGATATCGGTGCTCGCTGGCTTCAAGTTCGAGAAGGGCCTCGGGTGCGTCCAGCGCAGCCTCGATCGAAACGAAGACGAGATCCGGGCAGCGTGGGTCGCCCGATCGCCAGCCCCTGAGCAAGACATCCTTCCAGCGATCCATGCGACCGATGGCGTAGCTTACAACATCGTCCAGGCCACTGGCGGCTACGGCCGCCAGAAGATCGGCCAGCGGCGCATGGCTGCTCTCGGGCCAAAGACTCCCGATCGGGCGCACGCAGACCCGGCGCCGGTCCGTTGGCAGGGCGAACAGTTTCAGCGCGGCGTCGTTGACTTGGGCGATGCGCACCTCGCCGAGAAAACGCTCAAGCCCATCGCGTCCCCACTCGACCTCGCGTCCGGCCAGACGCGCGTCGAGTAGCGGCCGCGCGGCAGTCATATCGAACTGCCAGGACGCGACCTGGTCGAGCCGCCTGCGTTTGGCCGATGGTCGATTAGCGGACATGCGGCCGATCATTCATCAGCAGGTGGCATGCTTGGCGGACGCATTGCGGCCAGGAGCGCGAGCAGCACCCGATGATCGAGCGGCTTGGCCAGGTAGGCGTGTGCGCCTGCTCGCTCGGCTTGGGCGCGCAGGCTCGCGGAGTCCTGCGCGGAGACGATGATCACCGGCAGGCCCGGTTCCGCAAGCTTCACCTGCCTGAGCAGGTCCAGTCCGCTCGAAGTGACCAGATCCAAGTCGGTGATCAGGCAGGTGAATCGGCCCGCTGAGTGGACCGCGAGGAAGTCCTCCGCACCCCCGAAGGCGCGGCACTGGAACTCGAACACCTCCAGAAGATCCGCCAGCGCTTGGCGCATTGCAGGGTCGTCGTCGACCACGGCGATCAAAGGTAAGATGGACAAACTGGACGTCCCTACGCCGCGCAGTATTGCCGCGGCCACTATCAGTCGGCCCAGCCGCTCTCAGTTCCAAGCTATACGAAGGTCTAGACGGGAGGCTCATCGCGCAATTCCGGCGGCAAGGTCTGCCAGACGCGTACCAGATGGGCGACGAACGGGGTCTGCATCTTCTTCATCACTGCGCTGCGATGAAGCTTTACGGTGATCTCGGTGATCCCAAGGTCGTAGGCGATCTGTTTGTTCAGCGCGCCATTCACGACTGCGCGCATCACCTGACGCTCGCGCGGCGTCAGGGATAGGAAAAGGGCCGCGTTCTGGCGGGCGACGACAGCATCGCTTCTGCGCTCCTCGTCTACGGCGATGGCCCTACTCACAGCGTCTAGCAGGGTCTGATCGCGCACCGGCTTGGTGAGGAACTCGACCGCGCCCGCCTTCATCGCTTGCACGGTCATCGGAATGTCCCCGTGACCGGTCAGGAAGATGATCGCGGCCGGTATCCCTTTTGCGGAAAGCTGGGATTGAAAATCGAGGCCGCTCAAACCGGGCATACGAACATCAAGGATCATGCAGCCGGGGCGGTGCAGCAGATCGGTTGCGAGCAGTTCCCGTGTCGAGGCGAAGCCCGCGGCTTCTATGCCTACCGAGAACAAGAGCTCGCAGATCGAGAGGCGAACCGCCTCGTCGTCATCAACCACCAGCACCAGTGGCGCGGGCGCGCTCCTGGCCGAACTGTCGCTCTGGCCGCCTTGGTCCAGGTCGAATGCTGGCCTCGTGGTGGCGGAGCTCGGGTGGGGAGGGGGCATGGCTACTGCTCCGTCTTGCGTCGCCGTACGCCGGTGCGCATGGCCGCCAGCCGGGCTCGTTCCCGTTCAGCGGTCCGCGCATTCAGCCAGTTGTCGACATCACCTGCGAAAGCCGGGGGCGCCTTTGCGGAGACCGCATTGGCGAGATCGAGCAAGGTCGTGGCGGCCATTTCCTTGCGCATGCTCTTCTCGGCCCTGAGCATGACAGCATGGATGCTGCAGACGCCGCGGCTCGCCCAGTCGGGGATGGGATCGTCCAGCAAGGCGCAGCCGTTGCGGATGTCTTTGCAGTCGAAGACGCGCTTACCGCTGTCGACGGCGTCGACGATGTCGAGCACGGTGATCGCATCGGCGTCTCGGGCTAAACGGTAGCCGCCCGAAATGCCGTCCTGCGCCGTCAGGATGCCGGCCTTTTCCAGTTTGGGCAGCAACTTCGCAACCATTGCAGGCGAGATCCCCTGCAGTTCCGCCAGGTCGCGGCTGCTCGCCGGCTGGTCACGAGAAGGAGCCAGCCACAGCAGGCAGTGGATCGCATATTCGACAGCAGACCCGTAGAGGCTGACGCCACGCCGATCATTGGCGGGAGGGGAGTGATCGCGGCCTGCGGGGTGCGTCGTCATAACGCAACCCATACTACTCCGTGTTACACGTGTACAGTAGTCGCAGCGGGAGGCCGACTAGGCTCGCTTCCGAGAGACGATGGCCCAGATGGCCAGGAGGGAGGTGAGGATCGCGGGCAGGGTGACCGCCGGAAAATCGCGCCCGATCGCGGACGCTGAGCAGATGCCGACAGCCACTTCCCAGAAGTGAAAGAGGGCGTGCCCCGATAGCCAGATCGCCGATCCCACCCAAAGGACACCGCGCAACTTCGCATCGGCTGCGCCGACGAGCAGCGCGCCGCCAAGCAGCAGGAAAATCAAGCCGATGTCGCGGATGAAGTGCTGGTTGAACGGGCCGGTGGTGGTCACGCCCGGCACGGCCCAGTACCAGCCGTCGGGCGAAATCAGCATGAAGAGGCCGTTTGCGATCGCAGCGACGCCGAGCAGCGTGGCGAGGCCGATAGCGAGTTTTTCCATCACGAAGGATATCCTTTTCAGGCCTCGGAAGACGCTTCCCGCAGGGATGAGGGGGAAGCGCCTTCTAGGCTCGCGTAGCGATAGCGGGAATTAGGCGGCCTTCGCCGTTTCGACCGGATGGACGACGCGGGCCGCGATCTGCAGGCGGTTCCAGTTATTGATCTGCCCGATCAGCACCGACAGCGCGACGATCTCGCTTTCGCTGAATTGGCTCTTCACGAGCTCATAGTCGGCGTCCGGCGCGTGCGTTTTGGCGATGCGGGTAAGCGACTCGGTCCAGGCTAGAGCAGCGCGTTCGCGATCAGTGAAAAGCGGGGACTCACGCCAACCATCCAGCATCACGATCCGCAGGTCGTTCTCGCCATGCGCGCGAGCATCCATCACATGCATGTGGATGCAGTAGGAGCAGCCGTTGATCTGCGAGGCGCGCAAGCGCACGAGCTCGGCCAGTCCGTGTTCGAGGCCGCTGTTTTCGATAGCGGCTTCGACACCCATAAGCGCCTTGGTGAGGTCTGGCGAAACTTTGAACGCGTTGAAGCGGGGAGTCATGATCGAGGTCCTCGTTCGAGATTGACGATGCCTCGTAGACTGGCGGTTCCAACCGGGGAGCGGCCATCATGCTCCTGGCGCCCAGCCTCTGCGCCCTTGGCATAGGGAGGTTCGCCGAGGGGATTTGGCGATCAACTGCCACCTATACCAAGGTCTAGGCCAGGGGAGGCCTTGGCGGGGCAAGGCCTAGCCCCGGCTTCAAGGCCACCCCCGCCTTCGCCTTCCCGCGACGACGGCTTCCTAGACTCTGGTCCGGATGTGGCCGCGTTCCTCACAGACCTAGTCTCCTTCGCTCACTGAGCGAAGGAGAGGTGAAATGAAGATCGTTGTCATTGGAGGGACCGGCCTGATCGGTTCGCGGCTCGTGGCTGCTCTCAAGCGGTTGGGGCACGACGCAATCCCCGCCGCGCCCAACACAGGCGTAAACACGCTTACTGGCGAGGGCGTGGCGGAGGTGCTTGGCGGCGCCGAAGTCGTCGTGGACCTGTCGAACTCTCCGTCGTTCGAAGACGATGCCGTCATGGCGTTCTTCAAGACGTCGGGCCGAATCTTGCTTGCCGCTGAAGAGGCAGCTGGCGTCCGCCATCATATCGCCCTGTCGGTCGTGGGCGCCGATCGCCTGACGGCTAGCGGTTACATGCGCGCCAAGGTCGTGCAGGAAGAGCTGATCAAGGCCTCGCCGGTGCCTTATACCATTCTTCGATCGACCCAATTCTTTCCGTTCATCGCCGGCATCATCGAATCCGCAGCGAAAGACGGCGAAGTCCACCTCTCGTCGGCGCTCGTCCAGCCAATCCATGCTGATGACGTCGTCGCGGCGTTGGCCAAAATTGTGCTTGCCGGCCCCTTGAACAAGACCGTTGAAATCGCCGGACCGGAGACCATCCGGATAGATTGCTTTGCCGAGCAGTATCTCAGCGCCAAGGGCGATCCCCGCCTTGTCGTCGCCGACGCCAAAGCCCCCTACTTCGGCGCTGTCCTAACTGACGCGTCCCTGACCCCGGGGGCCGACCCGTTGCTGGGCACGGTCACCGTGGAGGATTGGCTGCGCGAAGCCATTCCGGCCGACTGAGCTGATCCTGGCGCGCCGTGTCAATCGGACGCGACGGCGATGGCGAACGCAGGATTTTTCCGATTTCATCCTGCGGCCGACGAAATGGCAGGCGAGCGCTTCAACCGTCCGGCCGCCAGGGTCTCAAAAAGCCGCGCATGGCGCCCTCATGCGCAAGCATCTGGGATGCAGCTGCTCGCGATAAGGCGAGTTGCTCGGGCGACAAGGCGCGCCGACCCCCCGCATGGCAGGAGGCGCCGCCCTGTCCCGTGAGGCGAATCGTCGGACGCGTCGCCTTTAGGGCTGGGCGCCGGTCATCGCCTCACGGGCGGTGGGCTTCCGCCTTTAGTCGGGGCCGCCGAGCTGAATATCCCACTCGTCGGGGCTTTGGCCCTCGGCCTCGAACTCGAAGTGCCGTGGCGAGAAGGCGATGTGGCCTGTGATCGCCGCAAATTGCGGCGGCGGGGCCTCAAAGGACCAAAGCGCATTTTCGACGATGTGCCAGTCGCGACGCACGGTGAAATAGGTCGCCGCACCCTTCGACGGTGAGACGGTGATCTTGGCCGTCTGGCCCATCACAGACATTTCCACATCGGTGCGCGGGAAGTACCACACCGGGGGCTTGCCGGTTTCGCGCAAGATAACGGCGCTCTGACTGTCTGCGATCTCGTGACCTTCGAACATCACCCTGATCCGGCGGGAATCCACGGAAACGATGGGGGAATTTTGGTTCATTGGATCCTCACTTGCGTGCGTGGCGAGGGACCGCGGCAGGCGCGGTCCCTCAAACCGTCAGCCTTTGATGAACGACAGGATGTCGGGGTTCAGGATCTCGGCGTGGGTGGTGGCCATTCCGTGGGGCAGGCCTTCGTAAGTCTTCAGCGTGCTGTTTTTAAGAAGCTGCACCGTGCGCTTGGCGCTGATGTCGATCGGCACGACCTGATCGTCGGTGCCGTGCAGAACAAGGGTCGGGACCGTGATCGTCTTCAGATCTTCGGTGAAGTCGGTTTCCGAGAAGGCTTTCACCCCCTCGTAGTGCGCCTGGGCGCTCCCCATCATCGCTTGGCGCCACCAGTTCTGGACCAGCCCCGGGATTGCCTTCGTTCCAGGACGATTGAAGCCGTAGAACGGTCCGGCCGGCACATCGAGATAGTATTGCGCCCGATTGGCAGCGATCCGATCGCGGAAGTCGCTGTCGAACACCGACACCAAAATGCCCTCAGGATTGGCGGCGGTCTTGGCCATCAGCGGCGGCACCGCCCCGATCAGCACAAGCTTGGCTACCCGGTCCTTGCCCTGACGGGCGACGTAGCGCGTAGCCTCACCGCCGCCGGTCGAGTGCCCGACGTGGATCGCGTTCCGTAGGTCGAGATGCCCGACAACCGCAGCCACGTCGGCGGCGTAATGGTCCATGTCGTGCCCTTCGTTTACCTGGGCAGAGCGGCCGTGACCGCGGCGGTCGTGGGCGACGACGCGATACCCACGGGCGACGAAGAACAGCATCTGCGCGTCCCAGTCGTCGGCGCTCAGCGGCCAACCATGATGGAAGACGATCGGCTGAGCGGTCTTCGGGCCCCAGTCCTTAAAGAAGATGTCGACGCCGTCCTTGGTGGTCACATAGTTCATTCTTGTGGTCCTTCTGAGTTGGGAGGTCGGTAGCGCATCGATGCGCCGCGCCAGGGCCGTAGCGGGCAAGGCGACGGCGGCTGCGCTGGCGCCGACCGCCAGCAGATCGCGCCGGCGAAATTCGAAAGGCGTGGTCGGTTTGAGCATGCGCGATCCCTCCGGGGTGACGAGTTGGACCGCTGCCTAAGCGGTTCATTCGAAGCATGTTGGGGAGGGGGCGATCGGCTCAATTGTGCCTTGGGCTAGGCTCGCCGAGGGCGCCGACACGGGCGGGGCGGCGGGCCTACGCCTTGGTATGAGAGCGGCTAGCCCATTGGCCCGGTCGACCCGCGTCCGGCGTCGGCTCTAGCCTTCGGAAACTGGCGGATCTGCCAGGGATCCGAGCGACCAATGAGCTGACGTCGCTGACGGCTGAGGAGCACTGACCATGACCGACCCGATCGTCCCAGCAACGCGCTCCCAGATCATTCATGCCCTGCACGAAGCCGCCGAACTCGAACACAATCTGATGTGCGCTTACCTATACGCGGCGTTCAGCCTGAAGGACGAAGCCGATGGTCTGGCGCCGGAGGAGATCGAGGCCGTTAAGCGCTGGAGACAGGACATCCTGGCCATCGCGCGCGAAGAGATGAGCCACCTCACGGCGGTATGGAACATCACCGCCGCGATCGGCGGCAGCCCACGTTTCGGCCGCGGCAACTTCCCGCTTGAGCGAGGCTATCTCCCCGCCGGCATCGCCGTGAAGCTCGCGCCGTTCAACGCCGAGGTCCTGCAGCACTTTATCTACCTGGAAAGGCCCGATGACTCGAATGAGCCAGAGGGCAAGGGTTTCGAGCTTGCGCCCTACGAGCGCGGATCGGTGCTGAGCCAGCCCTTGACGGCGACGAGCTTTGACTATGCGACGGTGGGGGCGTTCTACCGTACGGTCGA
>JAEXKM010000177.1 GCA_023445705.1 Pseudomonadota bacterium | reverse complement strand
GCCACCGACCATCAGCGCGCCGCCATAGCGTACGTCGCCGGCGATGGGCCGGCCGATCGAAGCAAGGTGAACGCGGATCTGGTGCATCCGGCCCGTTTCCGGGTTGAGCTCAAGAAGGGCTGCGCCCTCCCCCCGCGCCAGGGTGCGATAGCGGGTGCTCGCCGTCTCGGCATCCGGATGGTCAGGCGCGCAGGCGCGCATGTAGGCCTCTCGACCAAGCTCCTCGCGACGCAATGGCGTATCGATCACGCCGGACGCGCGATCCGGCGCGCCGGGGGTGACGATGGCGCGGTAGGTCTTGGCGAACCGGCGCCCCATCAGTTGCTTGCCCAGGAAGCTGGCGGCCGGCTTGGTCTTGGCGGTCAGGATCACGCCAGACGTGTCGCGGTCGAGGCGATGGATGAGCCGGGGCCTGGCCTTGCCGGGCTTGGCGAAGGCCCACAGCAGTTCGTCCAGGGTGTTCACCTGCCCGCGCCCGCCCTGGCTGGACAGGCCCGATGGTTTGTTGAGCGCCATGACCTGGGCGTCCTCGTAGATCACCAGGCTTCGAACCAGCGCGATCTCTTCGGGGCTCAGGGCGACGGGCGTGGGTTCGGGGCGGGCCTTGGGCTGTTTGCGCGGCCTCACGACTTGCGGTTCCGCATCTCCGCCCACCGCTCCAGGCGCTCCTTGATGCGCGCCTCCACGCCCTCGCCCTTGGGCTGGTAGAACGACTGCCGCTCCATGCCCTCTGGGAAGTAATTCTGCCCCGAGAAGCCCCCCTCGACGTCGTGGTCGTAGGCATAGCCCTTGCCGTAGCCCAGGTCCTTCATCAGCCGGGTCGGGGCGTTGCGGATGTGGGCTGGCGGCATCAGGGAGCCGGTTTCGCGGGCCGCGCGTCGTGCAGCCTTGAAAGCCATGTAGACCGCGTTCGACTTCGGCGCGGCGGCCAGATGGACGACGACCTGCGCCAGGGCCAGTTCGCCTTCCGGACTTCCCAGGAAGTCGTAGGTTTCCTTCGCGGCGTTGGCCAGAACGAGGGCCATGGGATCGGCCTCGCCGATGTCCTCGGCGGCCATGCGGATCAGGCGCCGCGCGATGAAGAGCGGATCCTCCCCCCCATCCAGCATCCGCGCGAGCCAGTAGAGCGCCGCGTCGGGATCGGAGCCGCGGACCGACTTATGCAGGGCCGAAACGAGGTTGTAGTGCTCCTCGCGATCCTTGTCATAGGCCGGGCTGCGCTTCTGAAGGATCTGGCCCAACTCCTTGACCGACAAGGGTTTAGCCGAGCCGATATTGAACAGCGTCTCAGCCAGGGTCAGCAGATAGCGCCCATCGCCGTCGGCCAGGGCGACCAGGGCCTGGCGAGCCTCCGGCTCCAGCGGCAGCTCGCGCTTCTCGTGCGCCTCGGCCTTCTCGAGCAGGGAGGCCAGGGC
This sequence comes from Pseudomonadota bacterium, assembly GCA_023445705.1. Lineage (GTDB taxonomy): Bacteria > Pseudomonadota > Alphaproteobacteria > Caulobacterales > Caulobacteraceae > Phenylobacterium. The sequence continues at coordinate 2,688 of JAEXKM010000177.1, read as the reverse complement.
CTCGTCGTCGAGGCGCTTGAGCACGTAGACCTGGGAGCGCGACAGAAGCGCTCCGTTCAGCTCGAACGACGGGTTTTCGGTGGTGGCGCCCACCAAGGTCACGATCCCTTCCTCGACGAAAGGCAGGAAACCGTCCTGTTGGGCGCGGTTGAATCGGTGGATCTCGTCCACGAAAAGCAGGGTCGATTGGCCTGCAGCGCGGCGGACGCGGGCTTGCTCGAAGGCCTTCTTCAGGTCCGCCACCCCGGAGAAGACGGCCGAGATCTGCTGGAACTCGTAGCCGGCCTCCTTGGCCAGCAGGCGCGCGATCGTGGTCTTGCCGGTGCCCGGCGGGCCCCAGAGGATCATCGAGGAGAGCCGTTTGGCCTCGGCCATCCGGCGAATTGGGCCGTCCGGGCCCAGCAGGTGGTCCTGACCCACGACCTCGCTAAGACGCTGCGGGCGCAGGCGGTCGGCAAGCGGCGACGGCGCCTGGGGCGTCAATCCGGCAGCTTCGAAGAGATCGGCCATGGCGCGGTTCTAACGCTCTTCGCCCGTTGGCGCGAGGGCGGCCGGCGGGCCGCCCTCGCCTTCCCGGTCAGGTCCGGAAGTTCGCGGTCACTTCCTGGCCGTTGCGCTCGATGGTCACCTGCCATTGGCCGCCGCCCTGGCCCAGGGCGCTGGTGAGTTCGCGGACCGAGGTGATCTGCTTGCCGTTGACGCGCTTGATCAGGTCGCCGGGGCGAAGACCCGCGTTCATGGCGAATCCGCGGGCGATGTTGGTCACCAGCACGCCGCGGCCGAGAAACGGATCGAGGCCGAGTTCGTCGGCGACCGCGGGCGAGAGGTTCACAACCGTCGCGCCGTCGAACGGATTGCGTCCGGAAATCACCTGCTGGTCCCTGGCGGGCGTCGCAGGCGGGGCCTCCGCGCGCAGGTTCAGGGTCTGCTCGGCGCCGCCGCGGCGCACGCCCAGGCGGATCGTCTCGCCCGGACGGCGCGAGGAGATCGCATAGGACACTGCGGCCGCGTCGGCGGCGGGCCGGCCGTCGACCGCGACGATGATGTCGCCCTGGCGCAGGCCGGCCTTGGCGGCCGGACCGTCCGGCCAGATGTCGGCGACAAGAGCGCCTTGCGGGACCGAGAGCCCCATGCTGCGGGCGATCTCGGCGGTCACGGTCTGAGTCCTGGCGCCCAGCCACGGCCGCACAACCGCCTGGCCGCCGCCCGCGGCGGTTTCCACCACGCGCTTCACGATGGCTGCGGGGACCGCGAACCCCACGCCGGACGACGTTCCCGAACGCGAGAGGATGAAGCTGTTCACCCCGATGAGATCGCCATCCATGTCCACCAGCGCGCCGCCGGAGTTGCCGGGGTTAATCGCCGCGTCGGTCTGGATGTAGGCGTTCGCCGCATCGCCATTGGGATCGGCGGTGCGGTTGAGGGCCGAGACGATGCCATTGGTCACGGTCTGGCCAACGCCGAAGGGGTCGCCGATGGCCAGCACCAGGTCGCCGACCTGAACCTCGCCGGAGTCGTCGATGGCCAGGGTGGGCAGGCGCTCGGCGCCGACGTCGATCTTCAGCACGGCAAGGTCGGTGCGCGGATCGGCCAGCAGGATACGGGCGGTGTACTCGCGGCGGTCGGCCAGGGCGACGGTGATTTCCTGGCCGCCTTCGACCACGTGGTTGTTGGTGACGATGATGCCGTCCGAGCGGACGATCACGCCCGACCCCAGGGAGCCCTGGATCCGATCGCGCGGCACGCCCATGCCGAACATCTCCCAGAACGGGTCGGGGCGCACGCGGACGAGGCGCTTGGACGAGATGTTCACCACGGCCGGGGCCGCACGCTTCACGACCGGCGCGAAGGACGTCTTCATGGTGACCGCATCGCCAGGCGCGGTGCGGGTCGGCTGCGCCAGCGGCGGTATCTGTGCGCTCGACTTGGCTGCAGGATCAGAACACGCGCCCAGGATGGCCAGGGCGGGGATCAGAACGCGATAGGCGCGCATGGAGTCTCCAAGCATGTGTAGTCGCTTACTCCCTATCTCTCTGTAGAGCTTTTCGGGGCGCAATCATGGCGAGATTTAGCGCGCTATGCAGTCGCCGTCGCGGTCTTGGGCGCGTGCCCCACCTTCAACGACAGCAGGAAGGCGCCGATCAGCAGAGCCGAGGCCAGGAAGATGGCCAGGCCAGGCTCGTGGAACTGGCCGTCATGGCGGACCGACCAGGCGAAGGTCATGCCGAACATCACCGGCCCAATGACCGACGCGATCCCCTGCAGCGCTTGGTTTGCGCCCTGCAACTGCCCTTGTCCCGAGGGTTCGACGCGACGGGTCATCAGCCCCTGGAGACCCGGCATGAGGAAGTTCAGCAGCGCGAAGATCGGCACGCCCAGTAGATAGGTCCAGCCGTCGGCGGCCACACCGTAGATCGCAAAGCCGGCCGCCCCGCCGAGGCAACCGAGCAGCAGCGCGCCACGTTCGCCGATCCGGGCGACGACCGGGCCCACCAGCAGGGTCTGCACGATGACGCCGGCCAGGCCGGTGGCCATCATGGTCAGCCCCATGAAGCCCGGCGTCCATCCGTAGCGATAGCCGGTGTAGAGCACGAAGATCGCCGGCAGGACCGTGTGGGCCAGTTGGAACATGAACCCAACCGTGGCGAGGCCCAGGAGGTCGTTGTGAGCGCGCAGGAAGGTCAGGGA
>JAEXKM010000162.1 GCA_023445705.1 Pseudomonadota bacterium | reverse complement strand
GGCCACTCCTGCGGCGGACGATCGTTAGGCTCCAGGCCGGGGAGGCCGAGTAGCAGGCTGCTGAGGAAGGCGCCGATATTGGCCTGGAAAGGCCCGGCCTTCGGCTGTTCGGGAAAGCGGTCCGGCCGGTACTCAAGCGTTTGCAGGAAGCGGCCTTGCATGAACTTACCGTAGCCTTCCTCCAGCATCCTAGCGCTCAGTCGGCGGTCTCCCGCCCGCGCCGCCCAGGTGGCGTAAAGCGCCGACAGCATCGGGCTGCCGAGATAGTCGTCGGCGAGGGGGAGATAGCGATCCAGCGTCACCTGCCGGACATCGGGCGCGAAACGATCGGGGAGCGGGAATACGCCCATCAGCGGGTCTGGCGTTGCGCCCTTGGTCTCGTTGACGCGATATCCGTCGTGGGAGATCAGGCCGCCATCGCGCATGGGAAGGACCAGGCGATTGGCGATGTCCGACCAGCGGGGCGGCGCGCCCACACCCAAGGCCGCCGCCGTCGAAACTGCGTCGCGGAGCGCCTGGGCGGAGACGAGGTTCATATAGGCCGGATTGTCGACCGCCTGCTCCCTCTCGGCGATGCCCATGGATTCGATGACTTCGTAGCCGCGATCGGTCGCCTTCACGCGCTCCGCAAGCCACTCGGCGACGCCGGAGAGCACCGGCCAGGCCTTCTCGCGCCGGAAGCGCTCGTCGCCGGTGACGGCGGCGAAGAAGGCGAAGGCCCGCGCGACATCGGGAGAGACATGGTCTTCGTGCCAGCTGGCCTGTCCGGGCATGGGGGCGGCCTCGTGACCGCTGGAGGGCGCGCTTTCCCACGGGAACTGGACGCCCTGGCGGCCCCGTATCCGTGCATTGGCCTCGGCTGCGGGGAGTGAGCGTGCGCGATAGCCGAGCAGGCTGCGGGCCGCGTCGGGCTCCAGCAGAGTCAGCGGCGGGACGCAGAAGGTCTCTGCGTCCCACATCACATGGCCGTAGTAGTAGTGATAGTTGCGCCAGGTCGCGAGGCCGAAGATCGAGGTCGACGCCGGCGAGGCGGGATGCGTCGAGGTCAGCAGGTAGAAGACCGCCGCATCGGCGAGCGCCTGCCAGCGTTCGGCGGCCCCGTTGAGGATCACGCGGCCGGCCCAAAGCTCTTTCCAGGCGTCCCGGTTGGCGGAGCGGAGGCGGTCGAACCCCTGTCGGCGACCGAGCCCGATCAGCCGTACGGCCTGCTCGTCGGGGCGCGGATGGGCGACGCTGGGGACGAGGGCGACGAGGGTTCTGTGGCGATAGGTCTGGCCGGGCCGAGCTTCGAACGCCCGGGAGGTGATCATTCGCTGCTCGCGCCAGGCGGGACGGTCCGGCGTGGCCTCTGCGCCCAGCAACTCGGTCGCATAGGCGACGCCGCAGAGGCCGCGTGCGCCAAGGGACTCCCAGAGAAGGACCCCGTCACAGGCCGGTTCGGGCTCGCCAGGCGTTTCGCGTTGCATTTTCCGGAGCGTTCCAGCGACGCCGGTCGCGTCGACGGAGGCGATGAGCTCGACCCGCGCTGAGGCCGTGACGGTGAGCTCCACCTGCTGGCAGACGATGCTGGGCGTCTCGTGGCTGCAGAAGGTCAGCACCTTCAGGTGCGAGGTGACGCCGGCCGCCTCGAACTCCAGGCGGGTCGTGAGTTCGCCGCAGGAGAAGTCGTAGGCCTGGTCGATGATCCGGACCTGTTGCTGCGCCTGCGACAGGGTGATGCCGTTGACGACGAGGTCGCCCGCGAGGGGGTAAGGCGTCGAGGCGGCGCACTCGATCTCGCGGGTTGGGTGATCGCCGGAGAAGCCCGCGAGCAGCGCCATGCCGGGCGTCAGGGGCAGGTCGCGGACGCGGAGACCGACGATCCCGTTCGCCACGTAGGCTGGGAGCTCGTCACCAAGCGGACCGGCCGCGACCGGCGGATTGATCGGGAGGCTCATGCGGGCGACCGCGCGCGGCCGGCGGAGGGCGATGCGGCCAGTTGGAGGGCCAGCGAAGTGTGGGGAACCGCCATGGCTCAGGACCAGTGCGCACAATCGGCCGCATCGACGCTGAGCATGTCGCCGCTGATGAAGCGCGCCTCGTCACTAAGCAGGAAGAGGCTGGCGGCGGCGACGTCCTCCGGCTTCACCCAGGCATAGCCCATGGGTGTCGCGTCCTTCTTGGCCTGAAGGTAGTCCTCGCGGCTGGGGTCGATCTTGTCGGGGACGGCTTCCTCCATGCGCTGCTGGCTGCTCATCATCGGCGTGTCGGTCGGGCCCGGAAGGACGAGGTTGACGGTGACGCCGGACTTCGCCGCCTCGAGCGCGGCGGTCTTGACGAGGCCCACGAGCGCGAACTTCGAAGCGGTGTAGGGGCCAGCCTCCGCCTCAGCGTGCTTGCTGAGGCCCGAGCCGATGACGACGATGCGGCCGCGCTGCTGGGCCTGCATGATCCGCAGGCTTGGCGAGAGGACGTTGAAGACGCCAAGCAGGTTGGCGCGGATGACCGTCTCGAAGGTCTTGGCCGACATCTCGCTCAAGGGGCCTTCGAGCGTAAGGCCGGCGTTGGCCACCAGGAAGTCCAGGCGGTCGAATTCGGACAAGGCGCGGTCGATGACCTGCCGGGCTTGGTCGGGATCGCCGACGTCCGCCTTCAGCGCGACGCATCGCACGCCCTGGGCCGTCGCCATCTCCATGGTCCGATCCAGGTCCTGCTGGGTGGCCTTGGGATAGGGCGTGCCGTCCGGGAGGTCCTCGAGGACGTCGCAGAGCACCAGGTCGCAGCCTTCCCGCGCCAGGGCGAGGGCGTGGGCGCGGCCGATGCCGCGGGCGCCTCCGGTGATCACCGCGACGCGTCCCTTGAACCGCGGGAGGGCCGACGGCGGCGGCGCGGGAGACGGATCGGGGTGATGGCTTGCCATTTGTGTGCTCCGCCTGGCGAACCGTGGTCGCGGCGGGCTAACAAGGGGGGCAGGATTTGGTTCGAGCTTGGCGGGAAAAAGGGCGCGCTAACGAAAACGGGCGGCCGCTCTGCGAGGAACGGCCGCCCGTCAGTATCTAGTCCCTGGCGGGACGCGAGGTCTTAGCCGCCTTGCAGCTTGCGGAAGAACTTGCCGCTCTGCTCGCCGCCGTTGACGTAGGCCTGCTGGCCTTCAGGGGCGGTGATCTTGGCCCAGTTGTCGCGGACCTCTTCGACCGACAGGCCGCCCTCGCCGAGGTAGACGCCCTCGGTTTCGTAGATGCGCGACAGGGCGAAGGCGCCGGCGCCGGCGGTCAGGATCGCACCGGTGGGGGCTTCTTCCGAGGCCAGGTAGACGACGCCGGGGGTGACGTATTCCGGCTTCAGCTTTTCCAGCACCTCGGCCGGCATCAGGTTCTCGGTCATGCGGGTGGCGGCGACCGGGCTGATGGCGTTGATGTGGATGTTGTTCTTCTGGCCTTCGAGCTTGATGGTGTTCATGAAGCCGATGATGCCGAGCTTGGCCGCGCCGTAGTTCGACTGGCCGAAGTTGCCGTAGAGGCCCGACGACGAGGTCGTCACGACGATCCGGCCGTAGTTCTGGGTCTTCATGATTTCCCAGACGGCCTTCACTGGCTTCACTGTGCCCATGAGGTGGACGTTCAGGACCAGCTCGAAGTCGGCGATTTCCATCTTGGAGAAGGACTTGTCGCGCAGGATGCCGGCGTTGGCGATCAGGATGTCGATGCGGCCCCAGGTGTCCATGGCCTGCTTGATCATCAGGGCGACGCCGGCGTCGTCGGTGACCGAGGAGCCGTTGGCGATGGCTTCGCCGCCGGCGGCCTTGATCTCGGCGACCACGGCGTCGGCCGCAGCCGAGGAACCGCCCGAGCCGTCGACCGAGCCGCCCAGGTCGTTGACCACGACCTTCGCGCCGCGGCGGGCCAATTCGAGGGCGTGCTGACGGCCCAGACCGCCGCCCGCGCCCGTCACGATCGCGACCTTACCGTCGAAGCGGATGTCCGCCATGGAAGTCTCCCATCCAAACAGGGGTTTGAAATTTCGCCGCGGTTTGTGCGGTGCGGGAGAGGTGAGGTCAAGCGGCTGTTTTCCCTCCCCCAAAGTGGGGAGGGACGGTCGCGGCAGCGACCAGGGTGGGGTGGCGCCGTACAAGCCGTACCCCCACCCGTCTCGCCGCGTTGCGGCGATCCACCCTCCCCATGAAGGGGAGGGAAG
>JAEXKM010000161.1 GCA_023445705.1 Pseudomonadota bacterium | reverse complement strand
GCATCGGTCTTGGTCATCGGCCAGTGGATGCGCGCCTCATGGGCGGTCGGGTTGCGGAACATCCCGAACACGCCTTTGACGAGGTTGGCGAAGCCGCTTTGCTCGCTGCGCTCGCTTGCCGTGCTTCGCGGGTTGATCGCCAGCATCGGCGGCTCGCCGCCCAGCACGCGGTCCACCAGCGTTCCACCGTCATCGGCCAGGCCCGTCCGCACCCGCATCTTGTCGGCGACGCTTTTCACCGCCTCCTGGACTGCGTGGAAATAATTGTCGGCGAGCAACTCCGCGCGGCAGAAGCGTAGCACGTCCGGGTGGACGCCGCGCGTTTCCAGATCGGTGCGCAATTCCTTCGCCCGTCGCTGCGCCTCTGGCAGCGTCGTCGCTTGTTCAACGGTTTCGATCTTCCCGGCCTCGCTGACCACGAGCCCGGCGAAGGCGAGCGCCCGGTTGAGATTCGCGCGCATCGGCTCGTAACGGTGCGGCTCGCGGCTGTAGCGCGCGGGACTCATCGCATGTCGGATGAAGCCGAGGATGCGGGTGCGGTCCTGCCGGGCGTTCTGGCTGGCGGCGAATGCGCTGTAGATGCGGTGCCGCTTGGTCATCTCTCCGGGATCGGTCATCTGACAGGTCGCGATCAGCATCGCGATCTCCGTCCCCTTCAGGCCGGTGTCCGTATCGCCGAGCGCGCCAGCGATGGCTTCGAGCTGATCCTGCGAGAACATCTTCGCCACATCCTTCCCCCTTGCGAACCGAATGGCCTCCCTTGGTCGAATCGGCAGACACCTTGGAACGTAGGATGAACATCGCGCAAGGCTGTTAGCGGCGTTGCCGACAGAAACGGCAGCCACTGCAATCTCATCTGTTTGCCGGTGGGCCGCACCGCTGGCCTCTCCAATGGCCTGTCTGACCGAGGCCGATCGCCCTCCCGCAAAGGCGTCGAACAGCTTTTTTCCGCCGCCTGCGGCTTTGCATCGCGAGACCAAAAAAGCCGCCCGCCGCCCAACCTCCACTGCGTTGCGGCCGCAAGCGGTGCGGGGTCGATCGCGCCTCGGCCGACGCCGAGCCATCGAGGCCGCGATGGGCGTGGCCCGAGCAAATAGGAGATCACGACATGGCCACCATCGGCATCTTCACCGCCAACAGCAAGGGCGAGTTCACTGGCGTCATCAAGACGCTCACCCTCAACACCAAGGCCGTCTTCCGTCCCGTCGAGAAGGACGGCGAGAAGTCCCCGGACTTCCGCATCAGCGCCGGCGAGATGGACATCGGCGCCGCCTGGAAGAAGACCAGCCGCGAAGGCCGCGACTACATCTCGGTTAAGCTGGACGATCCGAGCTTCCCCGCTCCCGTCTATGCCACCCTCTCCGAGACCGAAACCGCCAGCGAATACGCCCTCATCTGGTCCCGCTGAGCGGCAGAGGACGCCCCGCCACCGGCGGGGCGTCCTTCGTGCTCACGGGCCGACTAGCCGGGTAGCGACTCGAACAGCGGCAGCGGCAGCGGACCGCGTTCCGGCAGCGCGCCGCCGTCATAAGGCGCGATCGTCACCCATTCGACTGTCCAATCCAGCGTTAGCTCGCCGGCGCCGATCCGGGAAATCCCCGCGCCGTCCACCACAACCCGAAAATCGAAACGGTCCTCTTCCGCTTCGAGGCGGCCTTCGATCAGCGAACCGTCGCTGGCCGCCAACAGGAAGCGCTCCTCCACCTCATCGTAGGGAACACGCAGCGTCTTGGTGATGTCGCCTGCGACCGCGATGCGTTGGCCCGGCTGTCCTGTGATGGTGATGCTCATACCGACTCCTTGCTGTCGCTTTGGATCAAAACAGGAACAAATGACAAGAGTTGTCTGCCGGCGCCGTAAGACGGCGCGGTGCTTGGGGCGCCGCCCCCAGCGCCCTTCGGAGCGGCTTCCGCCCAGCTTCCTCCAGGCTTCGCGTTCCGTGCAGCCGGTTCCCCGCGAAGCCGCCCGCTCCGGTTGCACCCCCGGTCTCGCCGACGGGCAGGGTTTCAGCGCGGCGCTCTGCTGCGCGGAAGCCCAAGCCAAGGGAAGGAAGACCCATGAACCACTATCGCCTTGCCACCCGGTTCGGCCGCAACGCCCATCAGATCAGCGGCCGTGAGGCGCTCGACAACGAGGCGCTCTTTCGCCACGTTCCGTCCATCTTCGCTCGCGAGGCGCACGACAGCCGTTCGGAACGCTACGTCTATGTCCCCACCATCGACATCGTTGAGGGGCTTCGCCGGGAAGGATGGTTCCCGTTCTTCGCTGTCCAATCGGTCCCGCGTGACGGGAGCCGTCACGGCCACGCCAAGCACATGCTGCGCCTCCGCCGGGATGATGGCATTGGCAAGCCAGAGGCTGCCGAGGTCATCATCGTGAACAGCCACGATGGCACGTCTGCCTATCAGATGTTCGCCGGGATGCTGCGTTTCGTCTGCACCAACAGCATGATCGGGGGCGAGCGGTTCGAGGAAGTCCGTGTGCCGCACAAGGGCAATATTGAGCACGACATCATCGAGGGCGTTTACACTGTTGCCGAGGACTTCCCCCGGCTGATCAATGCCAGCGAGGCGATGAAGGCGATTCGGCTGTCGGGGGACGAGCGCCGGTTGCTCGGCGAGGTCAGCTTGGTCGCCCGTTACGGCGAGGACGAGAGCCCGTTGCGGCCCGAGCAGATCATCGAACCGCGCCGTCGGGAGGACGTGGGCGACAGCCTGTGGACCACATTCAACGTCATTCAGGAGAATGTGGTTCGGGGCGGTTTGCAGGGCCGTAAACGCAACGTCGAAGGCCGTGTTCGCCGTGCGCAGACTCGCGCCATCAACGGCATTGACCAAAATGTGACGCTCAACCGCGCGCTCTGGACGCTTGCCGAGGGGATGCAGCGCCTCAAGGCCGCCTGACCATCCGCTACCGCAGGGCCGGAGTTCCGGCCCTGCGGCTTCGCTGTTTTGCGTCGACCTGATGCACCAGATCGACGGCGGCCGCGCGGCCCAAGGTCCGCGCGGCCGCGATGGCGCTCGCCGGGCTGCCGCCCGGCTCGCGCTTGAGTTCTGCGAATCTAATCAGTTTCGGACGGCTCGACTTCGGCCACAAGATCGGCAGGCGTGACGCCAAGCGCCGAGGCCAAGTGAAACAAAGTGACGACGGTCGGATTACGCCGGCCGCGCTCCAGATCGCTGACATATTGCTGCGTAAAGCCCGAAGTCTCCGCAAAGCGCTCCTGCGTAAAGCCCTTATCCTTTCTCAGCCTGGCGAAGTTCAATCCCACGAGGCGGCGCATGTCCATGCGCAGCAAACTGGACGATACATCCTATGCGGTTTATCTCATATAAGATGTATCGTCCTCCGCCCCCCATCGCGGCGATAGGTGCACTGAGCGATGCGGGGCTTGCGCATAACCGAGGGACGGATTGGTCTAAGTTGGTTAACGGGGGACAGGACGGGGTAGGCCATGAGCAGATGTCAATTCGAGGACCGCGCACCGGAGGCGGCGCAACTCACAGCATACGACGAAAGCCACCTCGCCGACTATCTGCGCCTCCTCGATGCCGATGCCGAAGGGGCGGACTGGGGTCAGGCAGCCGCGTCGGTGTTCGGCATCGACGTTACTGCCGAACCCGATCGGGCGAAGGCGATGCATGAGAGCCATCTTGCGCGTGCAAGGTGGATGACGGAGATCGGGTACGCGCATCTGCTCGGCTGCGAACTGCCGTTAAAGGATTAGGATTTCAGCAAATTCGACTGCAATTCATTACTGATTCAACCGCGTAGCCGACATGATTGCGTGCAATGTTCGCGCTATCGCTGCGAAGTCACGCCGCAGATGTTTCATCCACCGAAATCCGCGTGGAGCGCGGTTGGGAGGATGAAATGCCGACGCCACCTGGGCGTCGCCAGCGACGCGCCGGCGGTCTGTCCGACGCGCTCGGGCGCGCCGACATAGCCGCCGAGTTTCTTCGACGGAACCGCACCTATCGCGTCGAATATACGCAGATGCAGCAGCGCATCGCGAGCGGCGCCGTCGCGAGAAACGCCGCCGAGGTGGCATTCGCGCGACGTTGGGGGTTGTCTTTTCGCGACAGCACCGGATGATCTATCAGAGCCTATCGCCTGGCGCCCGGAGCTGACCGCCGTCACGGTCATTCTCGATGCCGCGCCGGACGGATTCGAGGCCGCAACCCCGGTCGATCCGCACGCGCTCGGCGAGCTGCTCGCTGACCTTGCCGGGATCGATGGACGCCATGTCATCGTCGCCGACGCGGCCGGAGAGCACCGGCTGTGGTTGCGCGACCCAACGCCTGGCCGGCCGCTCGCAGCCGTCATCCCGCTCGACAAGGATTTCCTCACCCGCATCGCCAGTCTGCTGCGCTTCCACCGTCGCTTGCTCGGTCGCGCGGCGGGGCCGTTGCCTCGCGGTTGGCCGCTCACGGCTTACCGGTTGACACGGCTCAACCTCATGCTCCGCGCGCTAGACCTGCGCCAAGGCGGCGCGACATATCGCCAAATCGCCGCTGAGCTGGGTCGCGAAGAAGCGGCGCGGCTTCCTGCAACCGAGTGGAAGATCTCCGCCGCGCGCTCATTCGTGGTCCGCTTGGTGCGCGACGCGACAGCGCTCATGAACGGTGACTACCGCAAGCTGCTCCGAATCCGCTGACCTGACCGGCCGTAGCGACCGCCTGGGGTGGTCGCATCCGTGTAGCCGCACATCTTCATACTCCACCCGGCCAAGCCCGCTTTGCCATTTTCGTCTCCTGCCGCCACCGCCCGCAGGAGCTGTCACTTGTCCGATACGCCCACCAACCTTCCGCCTCGCTTCCTGCGCACGCCGGAAGCCGCGCGCTTCCTCGGTCTCTCCGGCCGCACCCTTGAGAAGCACCGCTATTTCGGGACCGGCCCGGCTTACCGCCGGATCGGCGGGAGGGTCGTCTATTCTGTCGACGACCTGCGCGCCTGGGCCGACATCGGCATCAAGCATTCGACCTCCGATCCGGGCCAGGACGACCTTATGCCGCGCGCGGACTCGGCAATCGCCCGGAGCCGGCGATGACCGTCCCGCCGTCCCCCATGCGCCACCGCCAGCCGTCCGACGATGGCATGACGCACGTAGAACTGACGTGGATAGAGAAGCGGCTCGAGCACTGGATCAGGTTCGGCCGCGTCGCCGTAGACGAGATCGTCGACCGCCGTCGCCGCATCGTCCGCTTCCGTCCGGGCGCGATCTTCGCGTTCGTTCGCTGGGCGTCAAACGACTATGGCACGGTCAGCTCGCGCATCGATATCGTGCGGGCGGTCGCTTCAGGCGAGCCGTTCACCACGTTGCCGTTCGTGCGGCCGGGCGGCGACATCCTGCTCAAGATCGAGAGCTGGCCCAAGGTCCAGCAGGTGCTCGCCGCAATCGACGCCACCGAGGCTGCGGGCGTCGATCCATGTGACGCTGCGCCCGATCACTGGCGGCACGTCCACAACCGCATTGCCGCCGGCCATCAGCCGCGCCCTTACACGCTGGAGCGCCATCGCGCCTGGCTCAAACGCCGGGAGATTGAAGGATGAAGCGCCGCTTCTATAGCCGTGCGACAGCAATCGCCGCTTCGGTCTTCGCTGTCGCGTTCACTGCCGTCGCGGTCTTCGATCCGCTGCCGCGCCTTGTTTGGAACGCCAGCGCGAGCGCGCCGCTCGGCCTCTACCTGATAGAGCCCGAGCGCGATCCCCCGGTCGGCGCGCTGGTCGCAGTCACGCCGCCCGAGCCTCTCGGCCAATGGATGGCTGAGCGCGGCTATTTGGGCGAGGACGTGCCGCTCTTGAAGCACGTCTCCGCGAAGGCCGGGCAGCGCTTGTGTCGGATCAGCGGCATCGTGAGTGTCGATGCCCGACCAGTCGCCGTCGCGCTGACGCGCGATCGGCTCGGCCGTCCGCTGCCCGTCTGGCAGGGCTGCCGCACGCTGGCGGCCAACGAATTGCTGCTGCTGAACCCGGCACATCCCGCCAGCCTAGACGGCCGCTATTTCGGCCCACTCCGCGCCTCCGCCGTGCTCGGTCGCGCCGTGCCGATCCTCACCCGTGACACCCCGAACGCGCCGCTCGCCTGGCGCTGAACTCGCTTGTCCCTGCGAACCCCAAAGGAGATTTCCCATGCAGATCGGCAGCTTCTTTCGCACCGCCAACGGCTACGAAGGCATCATCGAGACGGCAACGCTCGACATCCGTATTTCGATCGTTCCGGCCGAGCCGAGCGACGCCGACAAGGCACCGGACTGGCGGGTTCATCGCGGCGACGGCGGTGAAGGCCCGGAGATCGGCGCGGGCTGGAACGAGACCGGCGAACGCGCCGGCGATTACGTCTCGCTGCGCATCGACGATCCCGCCTTGGCGCAGCCGATCCGCGCCGCGCTGTTCCAGAACACGGGCGACAAGTCGGCCTGGTCGCTACGCTGGAACCGCCAGCCGAAGTCGCGCGAGCAGGACTGATCCGGTGCGCTTCTCCATCATCCCTTTGTTCGCGGGAAAGCCGTCTCATCCCTCCGTCCCGCTCGGTCGCAGGCTGGCCGGGGCGCGCAGCGAAGGTCAAGGGCGGCCGCAGGCCGGCGCAGCGCGCTCACCCTTGAGCGTAGCGAGCACGCCGGCAGGCTGGCGGCGGAGCGGAGTCGGATCGGCGGTGGTGCTGGGCGTCTTGCTGCTGTTCGGCAGCGCAGCGCCTGTCCCGGCGACGGCGCAGGAAATGGCCGTCGCGCGATCAGCGGCGGCTCATCCCTACGCCGGTCAGGTCGCCGAGGCCGCGCGGCGGTTCGGCATCCCGGAAGCGTGGATATGGGCGGTGATGCGCGTCGAGAGCGGCGGCAACGCTCGCGCGGTCTCGCGCGCCGGAGCGATGGGCCTGATGCAGATCATGCCCGCAACCTGGGGCCAGCTTCGCGCCCGTTACGGTCTCGGCCCCGACCCGTTCGATGTGCGCGACAACATCATGGCGGGCGCGGCCTATCTGCGCGAGATGCACGACCGCTACGGCAACGCGAGCGCGATGCTGGCGGCTTATAATGCGGGACCAGGCCGCTACGACGACTTCGTGTCACGCGGCCGTCCGCTGCCCGCTGAGACGGTCGGCTATCTCGCCCAGCTCGTGCCGATCACTGGCGGATCGGGCGCGGCGGAGGTGACGGTGAGTGCGCCGCCGAACCGCTTCGCGTGGCGCCGTGCAGCGCTATTCGTCCGCATCACAGGCAGCGGGTCCGCGCCGTCCGCCGCGCCATCGGGCGACACGCCCGATGCGCCGGGAT
>JAEXKM010000137.1 GCA_023445705.1 Pseudomonadota bacterium | reverse complement strand
GGCGCAGCCAGGCCAGGGAGACCTGAGCCCGGGAGACGCCGCGTGCCGCGGCTATCTCGCCGACGGCGCGGATGATCGCCTCGTCGGCGGCGGCGGCGGCGACGGCCGGGTCCGGGGCGTGGCCGGCGTTCCGTTCGGCCTGCGATCGGGCGGTGGCCTCGCCCGAAGGCCGCGCCAGGCGGCCACGCGCCAGCGGGCTGTAGACCAGTGTCTGCACGCCCGTGTCACGGCACAGAGGCAGCATCTCGCGCTCCTCTTCGCGGCCCAGCAGGCTGTAGCTGTCCTGCATGGAGACGAACCGCGCCCAACCGTTGGCCGCCTGGATGTGCAGCGCCTTGCTGAACTCCCAGGCCATCATCGAAGAGGCGCCGAGGTAGCGCACCTTGCCCGCCCTCACGAGGTCATGCAGCGCCTCAAGCGTTTCCTCCCAGGGCGTGCGCTGGTCGCGGCGGTGGATCTGGTAGAGGTCGATGTAGTCCACGCCCAGGCGCGCAAGGCTATGGTCCACCTCGGCGAAGATCGCCTTGCGCGACAGGCCGGTGGCGTTAGGGCCGTTGCGCATCGGCGCGGAAAGCTTAGTGGCGATGACCACGGCGTCCCGGTTGGCGAAGTCCTTCAGCGCGCGGCCCAGGATCTCCTCGCTGCCACCCCGCGAATACAGATTGGCCGTGTCGAAGAAATTGACGCCCGCCTCGAGCGCGTGGCGGATCAGAGCGCGGGCATCGTCCTCGTCCAATGACCAAGCCGGATAGCCGCGGGCGGGTTCGCCGAAGCCCATGCAGCCGATGCAGATCGGCGACACGTCGAGGCCGGTGCGGCCGAGCTTCACGTATTGCATGGGAGGTCTCCAGTGGGGCAGAAGTGGACAGCTCTCCGATTATCGTTATCGGAGAGGTCTCCGCTTAGTCAAGAGGGCCGATGTCCCAGAGTCAGAAGCCTCCCCTGCCGGCCGACACCCAACTCCGAGCCGACGCCAAGGCCAACCGCGAGCGCATCATGGAGGTCGCGCGCGAGGCCCTGGCCGCAGACCCGCTGGTTTCGCTGAACGCCATCGCCAAGGCCGCGGGTGTGGGACCGGGCACCCTCTACCGGCACTTTGCTACCCGCGAGGCGCTGGTGCTTGCGGTGTATCGGCACGAGATCGATGTCCAAGTGGCGTTGGCGCCGCGGCTACTGGCGGCGCACCCGCCCCTCCAGGCGTTCCGGCTGTGGTGCGACCAGCTGGTCGAGATGGGGAAGGTCAAGCACGGCATCGCCGACCTGCTGCACGCGGCGCGCGCCGGCCAGAATTTGGAGGACAGCTATGGCCCGATGCTCGGCGCCGTGCGTCAGCTGATGGCGGCCTGCGAGGCGGCTGGCGCCATCCGGCCGGGTGGTGATCCGGCGGACTTCCTCACGCTGCTGGGACTCCTGTGGCAGATCCCGCCGACCGCGGAGGGGCAAGCCAGGGCGCGGCGGCTGCTTGGCCTCGCGTTTCGCGGGCTGGGGGCGGAGGCCGCGTGAGCAAGGTTCTTGGTCACCGGGTCCGGTAGCCAGGCGGTCACCCCTTGCCAGGCGGGCTCATCCGGCGGCGGCTTCCGAGCGCCTGGACGCATGCTTGCGCCAATAGTCACGAAAAAATCCCCGCGGATCAGCGACGGATCGCGTGGGATGGCCGAAAACCAGGGTGTTGCGTTCAGCCAGGTCATAGGGCGCCCAGGCTGGGGTCTTCGCATTGTCCGGCCGACCGTTGGCCGCGAGCGCGACCCATGCCGACGCGATCTCGTCGGCCAGGCGCAGGTTGTCTGTGGTCGGGCCGGCAAGCGGGAATCGGATGTCATGCATCGAATAGGCGACGTCGATCCCGTGCGTTGCTCCATAGCGTCCGCCAAAGGCGGGGCTGGGGCTCGCCCAGAGATACGACCATGTGGGCGCCCCGCCGGCGGCGATGCGCCTTTCCAGCATGGCGCCGGCGCCCAGCCTGAAAGAGCTGTCCGAGTTGATGCGGGCGTTGATGATGAAAGGGGTCGCCTGCCCGTCCTCATCGCGATAGGCAGCCAGGAGCATGGCCGCATCGCCGCCTACGCGACGCTCCAGCCTTCGCTGCACCTCGTCCCAACCGATGTCGAACTGGGTTTCGCGGTAGGTCCGTTCGTCGAGTGCAGTCGAAACCACCAAGGGCACGTCTATCGATTCGGTCGGCGCGCCAGGGGCGAAGGGGTGGTGCGGGATTGCGTCACCGAGGACTGGCGCAAAAGACCGAGGAGCCTCGCCTCGCGCTCTGTCCTCAGCCTCCACCTCGGCCTGGGCGGCCAGCAAGGCGGAGTAGGGGACAGCTTGCAGTTCGCGGATCTGGCTGGCTCGCAGGCCCAGCCGCCGCAGAAGCTGGTCGGCGGCCTCGGCCGCCTGATCCCGCGTCATGGCTGTTAGCCGCGATCCGCTCATCACGCCGGCGCTGGAGAACAAGCCCCTTGCGCTCGGCATGCCCAGCAGGTGGCTGACCTTCGCGCCGCCGCCCGACTGGCCGACGATCAGCACGCGCCTCGGGTCGCCGCCGAACGCTTCGATGTTGCGCGACACCCACTGCAGCGACGCGACGAGGTCTTGTATGCCGGCGGCGCCGGAGTCGGCGTAAGGGCCTTCGTCTCCGAGATAGAGATAACCCAGCGCGCTCAGGCGATGATTGACGGTGACGACGACGCAGTCGCCGAACCGGGCGAGCATCTCACCATCGCCCCCAGGATTGTTGCTGGACCCGCCGTAGAAGCCGCCGCCATGGA
>JAEXKM010000131.1 GCA_023445705.1 Pseudomonadota bacterium | reverse complement strand
CGAGTTGGTGCTCCGCCCCCAGGTCCTCCTCATCCTCGATCTCTTCGTCGAAATCGCGATAGTCCGCACCCAGCCAATCCAGGCTTGGCAGCGATTCCATCGGCTCGAAGCCCACCGCGCACGCGGGAAAACGAAGCTTGCTCCCTTCGGGCGGTCGCACGTCGCCGCCGGGCTCTTCGCTCGAGTAAACGATCTTCAGCACATCGCCGAAGCCGTGCTGCTCTGGATCGTAGAACACGTAGATCCGGCCACTTCCCCAAAGCCATTCGGGGCCGCCCAGGGATTTTGCCATCGCCAGATCGATCTGCCCTACGAAGGCGCGGGGCCCTTTCACCCCGAGCGGCCACGCGACGCCGGGCGGAAGCTCGGGATCACCTCCAAGCTTGGAGAAGCCGCCATCATCAGTCGGGACGATCCGTAGGGCAGTTTCTGCGCCTAGTCGCCTAAGCCGGCCTATTTCATTGACGCGCGCGGCTCGCTCTTCCGCCCCTGCGCCCGCATCGGAGGGGGCCGATCGCCCGTTTCGCCGCGCGCGATAGAGGACGATCGCCAAGATCAATCCAAGCCCAAGGCCCAGAAGCACCAGCTGCGCCGTCATTTCTCTCCCCCCGGTTCTGCGCGTCCCAAGCAGTCAGCACGCCACGGCGCGGCCAGACGTACGCAGACTCTCGAACGCGTCGACCTAGAGTAGTACGGCAGAGCTAAAGCGGGAAGAACAAAATGGGAACTATGCGCTCAGCGCTTCAGCTTCAGCAGCTCCGCCTCCAAAGCGGCGACCTTCTTTTCCAGCGCCAGAACCCGGCCCGCCAGATCGGCCTGACCGGGGACGGGCGTGGATACGCCCGCGCGCTCGGCGATCTCTGCAGGCGCCACGCCCAGCAGGTCGGCGAAAATGCCTACCTCCTCGGCGGAAAGTTCCCTCTGGTCCTTGAAGGCCAGGGTCAGGTCAGCCTCGCTCATGCCGGCCGCGGCGGCCATGATCCGTTGATTTAGCCCGCGCTCGACGAGCTTTTCCTCGAACCATTGACGATCGAAGAACAGCGCCATCAGTCCAGCGCGCCCTGGCGCCGGTCTTGCTTAACGGGAAATGAAACCAACCCGCGCAGGCCTCTCATGCTCGCCATCGCCACCCGCTTCTTCGATCTGGCCGTCGTCACCTTGATCTTCTCGGTCCTGACCTAGTTCGCGTCGGCGCCGAAATCGACGTCGCGCCGCGCCGAGACGATGGTGACGATGAACCCGGCCAGGACATCGAGCAGAACCATCACCGTCAGGAGGAAGAAGGTCGATGTGGCGAAGGCCGGCGCCAGCAGGAACTCAACCAGGCAAGCGACGAACAACAGCATCGACAGCGCATGATTGACGATCACGGTCCGGCGGCTGGTGGTCGACTTCAACAGCTCGATGAACAGCACGACCAAGCCGGCCAGCAGCAGCAGATCGCCCAAGGTCACCGGCCAGTCGACCCCGGTGTTCATCGCGAACGAGAACAGCGGCTCACTCATGCGGATCGAAGCGTCCTGCGCGTGAACGCCACCGGCCAGGGTCAGGACCGCGAGGTTGTAGGCCAGGATCGGAAAGACCAGCAGCGGCACGGCCGCGAACATCGAAACCCCTCCCCCACTGGGATCGAGCAGAATCTTCCGCTGCTTCTCCAGACGCGACAAGCGGCTCAGAGCTCTTCGACGGCGCCCGGCAGGCGCGCACGGGACTGCAGCCACATCACGCCATAGAGGTCGGACAGCGACGCCCAGAGACGCCCCAGGTTCGTGTACTTCGACTGGCCGGTCTGGCGATGCCGGTGGTTCACCGGCCGGAAGTCGACCTTGTAGCCCTCGCGCATCATCAGCGCCGGCAGATAGCGGTGGATGTGGTCGAAGTAGGGAAGACGCAGGAACGCCTCTCGCCGGAAGGCCTTCAGCCCGCAGCCGGTGTCGTTGGCGGTGTCTTTCAGCAGCCGCTTGCGCACGCCGTTGCCGACCCGGGAAGCCATCCGCTTGGCGGCGCTGTCCTGGCGCTTGACCCGCTCTCCGCCGACGAGGACCAAGTCCGGCGGACCGGCGGTCAGCGCGTCCACCAGGGCGGGGCCGTCAGCCGGGTCGTTCTGGCCGTCGCCGTCGAGCGTGACGATCACGTCGCCCTGGGCGGCCAGGATGCCTGTCCGGATCGAACGGCTCTGGCCGGAATTGTGGGCGTGGGAGAGCACGCGAAGCTGCGGAATCTCGCTCTTCAGCGCCGACAGCGCCGCGCGCGTGCCGTCACGGCTGTGGTCATCCACGAAGATGACTTCATAGCTCCGCCCCTCAAAGGCCTTGGCGATCTCACGGGCGAGGCTTGGCGCCGCGCCTTCCTCGTCGAAAACGGGGACGACTACGGAGATGTCGGGCGGTGATTTGGCCATGTCCCCTCCATAGCGGAAAATTCGCCGGGCGGGTGCTATCAACTGAAGCATGAGTCTTCAGGCCTATCTGGACCGGTTCGGCCGTGGTTGGCGCGCACCAGCCATCGCCGCCCTCGTGGCGTTTCTCGCCGGATTGCCGGGCGTCTTCGCCATGCCGCCGTTGGACCGGGACGAGAGCCGTTTCGCCCAGGCCACGGCGCAGATGCTCGAAAGCCGGGACTTCGTCGTCATCCGCTTCCAGGACGAGCCGCGCTTCAAGAAGCCGGTCGGCATCCACTGGCTGCAGGCGGCCAGCGTCGCCCTGACCTCCGAGGCCGAGGCCCGGGAGATATGGGCCTATCGCCTGCCCTCGCTGCTGGGGGCCATGCTGGCCGCAGCGGCCTGCGCCTGGGGCGCGGCGGCCTTCTTCGGCGGGCCAACTGGCCTGCTTGCCGGATCGCTTCTCGGCTCGACCTTCCTGCTCTCCACCGAAGCCTTCATCGCCAAGACCGACGCAGTCCTGGCCGGGACCACCACCCTGGCCGTCGCCGCCCTGGCGCGGATGTACGCCGCCTCGCGGGAGGGGCCGCCGGCCGGCAGGCTGACACGGCTCCTCTTCTGGCTTGGGCTGTCGATGTCGGTGCTGGTTAAGGGGCCCGTCGGCCTGATGGTGGTGGCGCTGACCGCGCTGTCGCTCTGGGCCTGGGATCGCAAGGGCGCCTGGCTGAAGGACATCTCCTGGGGCTGGGGCCTGATCCTGCTGGCGGCGATCGTAGGACCCTGGGCGGCGGCGGTCACGGTCGCTACGGACGGCGGCTTCTGGACGACGGCCTTCGGCGCAGACTTCGCTCCGAAGCTGGTCGGGGGCCAGGAGAGCCACGGCGCGCCGCCCGGCTATCATACTTTGCTAACTCCCATTCTGATC
>JAEXKM010000103.1 GCA_023445705.1 Pseudomonadota bacterium | reverse complement strand
CAGCTATCGAGGCCAGCGGCCTGAAGCCCCTTCTCGTATTCGGCGCGGGTCGGCGGCAGGGGCAGGAAGGACGGGCCGCCCAGGAGCTTTCCATCCTCGTCGAGGTCCAGGAAATGCGCGGCGTCGCGATTGTGGTCGTGGATGCGGCCCGCGCCTTTGGATCGATCCTGCTCTCGCGAGAGCTCGCCGACGTCGCGCACCGCCTGGGCGTTGCGCAGGAACACCGGGACCTCGGCGGGCAAGGCCTGCATCGCCGCCTCGCCGACCATCCGGTGGCCGCTCGATCCCCAGGCGAGCGCCTGGGCAGGCAACAGAACCAGGGCGGCGGCGGCGATCAGCGGAGCTTTCATGGCGCCCGGTTTAGGCGATCTTGAGCGCGGCCTCCACCCGCTTCACCCAGTCGCGCACGGCGGGGTAGCGGCCGAGGTCGAAGCCGCCCTCATGGGCGACGCGGGTGTAGGCCACCAGCGCCACGTCAGCGAGGCTGAGCTTGCCATCGACAAGGAACGACAGGCCGCCCGCCAGCGCGTCCTGAAGCCGTTGCAGGGCGCCCTCCCCCCGCTCCACCAGCCGAGGCTCGAGGTCGGCGATCGGCTTGCCGAGATAACGGACCTGGAAGCGGGCGACGGCGACATAGGGTTCGTGGCTGTACTGTTCCCAGAACATCCATTCGAGCATCTTGGCCCGCGAATAGGCGTCGGTCGGGATCAGGTCGCTGCCTTCCGCAAGATGGATGATGATCGCGTTGGACTGAGCCAGGACGCGGCCGTCGTCCAGGATCACGGCAGGCACCTGGCCGGCCGGATTCATCGCCAGAAAGGCCTCGGTGCGAGACTCACTCTTGAGGACGTCGGTCTCGATCCACGCGTAGGAGAGGCCCAGATGGTCGGCCACCCACTTAACCTTGAGACAATTCCCGGAAATAGAATCTCCGTAGATCTGCATAGCTCAACCCCTTGTCCGATAAGGGTTTGATACCGGCTCGACGAGGGCGGCGGAAGTGATGGTGTCTATATGTCGCTGTCAGCAAAACTTCACGAGGGGTTGATCACCCGCTCGGAGTCCGGGTACGAAAGCCGCCGCTGGAAAGATCAACGACGAAGGAGCCGCCGTCATGCGACGTCGCCTCGCCGCCCTTGCCGCCCTCCCCTTCTTCTTTGGGCTGACTCAAAGCGCGCAAGCCGCGCCCGCCCAAGATCCACTGGGTGACCTTATCGTCTCGGCCCTGACCGGTGCGCTCCCTGGGACGCCCGAGTTCAACATGAGGGCCACGCTCTATCACGTCGGCGCCAAGGGCGTCGGCACCCTCGACTCCCTCGGCTGCAAGGTCGTAGCTATGCGGACGGTGGCGGTGGACACCAAGGTGATCCCGCGCCGCACCAAGCTGTTCATCAAGGAAACCGTCGGCCTGCCGATGCCCGATGGCGGCAAGCATGACGGCTATTGGTACGCGACCGACACCGGCGGCGCGATCAAAGGCAACAAGATCGACCTGTTCACCGGCCACGGCTCGTCCTCGATGAAGCCCTTGATGGCCGTCAATCTCGCCAAGCTGAGCGTCGCCAAGGTCGGCGAGTTCAAGGGCTGCCCGCCGGCCTAAGGCCAGGCTCCCAGCCGGACCAAAATCCCCCACGCCTGCACGACGCTCGCCGCACTTCCGCGGCGGCGCGAACCTGTTTGGCCAAGGGGAACCCCCGTGATCATCGACAAGCCGAACTTCTTCCTGCTGACCGGCGGACCGGGAGTCGGCAAGACCACGCTCATCCAGGAACTGCGCCGTCGCGGCGAGCGCGTGGTCGAAGAGACCCACAGAAGACTCATCCGCGAGGAGGTCGCGCGAGGCGGAAGCGCCCTGCCCTGGCTGGACCAGGCGGCCTATCTCGCCAAGGCCGCCCGGCAGGACATCGCGATCTTCGAGACCATGGCCGAGGTCACCGGGCGCGTCTTCTTCGACCGTGGCGTCCTGGACAGCCTGCCGCCCGAAGGCGAGCCGCCGACGTGGCTGGCCGAGGCGATGCGCACGAGGCGCTACAATCGGCGCGTCTTCATTCCGCCGCCCTGGGAAGCGATCTATCACCAGGACGCCGAACGCAAGCAGACCTTCGAAGAGTGCCTGTCGACGCACGAAGCCATCACCCGCCTTTGCCGCAGGTGGGGCTACGAGCCGGTGGAGGTTCCGCGAGCGGAGACCTCCAAGCGGGTAGACTTCATTCTCGAGCGCGCGCGCAGTCACACAAGCTGAACTGGGATGAGCCAGGTGGCGAGCCCCCAGTTCAGAATCGCCTACCGGCGGTCGCGATCGAGCCAGCCATGCTTGACCAGCCATGGCGCCATGGTGAGCGCGATCGCGAGCGCCGTGACGACGCTTTGCGGTCCCCATGGGGAACATCCGATCGCGCCTCGCACCACGGCAACGGAGCCCCAGGCCGTGACGAACACAGTCGCCAGCACGGCGACCGGGCCAAACAGCGCGGCCGCACCAGCCGACCAAGCCTGCGCCGCGCGAAGTAAAGAGGCTCTCATAGCTTTGCAAAGGCTGCGTTGGCGCCCCTCCATGTGAACGCGCCCATGAAGGCATCGACGTACGCGCCCGCCTTAGCGCCATAATCGATCGCATAGGCATGCTCGTACATGTCCAGCGCCAGCAACGGCGTTCCACCGGCCAACGTCATGGTGTGATCCGCGGCCCACGTGTTGACGAGCCGGCCGTCGCGCGGGCTCCAGGTCAACAGCACCCAGCCTGACCCGCCGCCCAGCGCTTTGCCCATTGCCGCGAACTCTGCGGCCCAGCGATCATGGCTGCCGAAGTCTCGCTCCAGGCGCGCGGCGAGAGACGCCGCGGGCCTCTCGGTTGGGCCAAGCCCAGCGAAGTAGACCTCATGCAAGAGCATGGAGTTCCAGGCGATCAGCTCTTCCCGCTTCAAACCGTTGAGCCGATAACCCGGGGCGGAGGCGGGATCTAAGCTCGCCAACTCGCCGGAAATCGCGCCCAAGCGCTTCACAGCCCCGGTGTAGTTGTTGTCGTAATGGCTCCGAAGCAGCTTTTCGGAGAGGCCAGGAACCAAGGTTGGGTCGAAGCCAAGCGGCTGGGGCTGAGGTCCATAAGACGTGGCGGCGGCTGAGCTGGCGAGCAAGGCTGCGCCTATGCCAAGTCCGAATAGTTTCCGGCGATCAGTTGGAAAGTCGGCCAACGAGAGCTTCCTCACAGGTCGCTCACGGGCAAGCAGGCGACGCGCCAATCCTGCCCCGGCTGAGCGAGGGTCAGGGCAGCGCTTGGACGAGAATTCGTCTTAGAGATGCCGGGCGCCTGCCGAAGCCCGACGTCGCAAATCTAGCTGGCCGCGGAACACCGGACAAGCCGGGACCGCACGGCCTAGATAACAACCCGTTGGGCGCACCGCCGACACCGTAGGAGTGGAGCTTGCGCCCGTGGCGGTGCTAAGCCTCGCAGCCCACTGCGGAGAGACCCATGCCAGGCCCGACGTCCCACTTCTATTTCTCGCAGCGCCTGCGCCTGCATTACGTGGATTGGGGCAACGAGTCCGCGCCGCCTCTGCTTCTGGTCCACGGCGGCCGCGACCATTGCCGGAACTGGGACTGGGTCGCCGAGCGCCTGAGCGACCGCTACCACATCATCGCACCGGACCTGCGCGGCCACGGGGACAGCGCCTGGGCGATTGGCGGCGGCTACGACATGACCGCCTACCTCTATGACTTGGCCCAGATCGTTCACCAGAAGGGCCTGGCGCCGGTCACGATCATCGCCCACTCGATGGGCGCGGGCATCGCCCTCAACTACTGCGGGGTGTTTCCCGAGCAGGTGAAGCGGATCGTGGCGATCGAAGGCCTGGGCCCCTCGCCCGCGGTGATGGCCGAGCAGGCCAAGCGGAGCGTGGACGAACGGCTGCGCAAATGGATCTCGGACCGTCGTGAGAACTCGGGCCGCGCCCCGCGCCGCTACGCCACCATCGACGATGCGGTCGCCCGGATGGCCGAGGAGAACCCTCACCTGTCGCCCGAGCAGGCGCGCCACCTGACGATCTATGGAGCCCACCAGAACGAGGACGGGACCTTCTCCTGGAAGTTCGACAACCACGCCCGCTGGGGCGGGGTCGGCGGCCTGTCGCACGAGGACCAGCACCGGCTGTGGCGGAACATCACCGCGCCCGTCCTGCTGATGCGCGGCGCCGAGTCCTGGGCTTCGGACCCGGTCGTCGATGGCCGTATCAAGAATTTCCGCGACGCGCGGCTGGTGAACTTCCAGGGTGCTGGGCACTGGGTGCACCACGACCGCCTCGATGACTTCATGCGCGAAACCGAAGCTTTCCTGGCCGAATAGACCTTCCCCGGACTTCAGGCGGCGGCCGCGGTCGCGCGCCTGGGCGCGCCGTGGGCCCAGGCGCCGGAGAGCACGCTGCCGAAGACGAGGGCGATGGCCAGCCCTTCGAGCGGCGTCGGCAGGCGCTGTTCCCAGAGGAAGCCGTAGAGCAGCGCGAACAAGGTCTCGAAAAGGATCATCTGGCCGACCATGGTGAGCGGCAGCAGCCGGCTCATCCGGTTCCAGAAGGCGTTGCCGACGACCGAGGCGAGCAGGCCCACCCCAACGCAGACAGCGGCAAAGCGCGCCCAGGCCGCAAGGCCATGATCGGCGCCCTCGAAGGTCACGGCCAGGGGAACCAGCGCCGCGCCCTGCAAACCCGTGACGACGCCCAGCAGCAGGCTCCAGTCCTGGGCCGATATCTTGTCGAGGCGGGCCAGGGAACGGGTGTTGCCCACGGCGAAGGCGGTCCAGCTCGCCAGGGCGCCGAACGCGCACAGCAGGCCGGCCGCCTGGACGGCGACCCCGCCGGCCGTTTCGCGGCCGAGGGCCTCGGCCGCGACGACAAGGCCTCCGGCCACGCTGAGCACGAGGGATGGGGCCAGCTGCGATAGGGGCGCGGCGTCATGGTCCCGGCGACCGACCACGGCGACTGCGACCGGCAGGAAGCCGATGACCAGCGAGGTCATGGCGATGCCGCCGAGCTGCACCGCCTTGGCCAGCAAGACGTAGTAGAGAACGTTGCCCAGCAGGGCGAGGACGGCGAGCGTCACCCAATCGCGGCGGCTCAACAGGCCGACCAGTCGCCGCCAGCGCGGCGCGACGAGGATCGCGGCGAGGAGGCCGTAGGCGAGGTATCGGCCCGCCGTCAGTTGCAGGGCGCCGAAGTCGGCCACCAGGGCCGGAGCCAGGAACACCAACCCCCACAAGGCCCCCGCCGCTGCGCCGAAGCCGACGCCCGCCATAGTTCTCCGCCCGCTCGTCACCAGCTCGCTCCGTTCCGTCCCACAGGGCCGCGCGGCTTGGCCAGGACCAGGGCCCCGCAGCGGCGGGCATAGAAATATCGACCTCGGCGAGATAGTTGGGCTGAGTGTTGAAGGTTTTCGCGAACCGTTCGCTCGCCGCAGGCCCGAAAGGCGCAATGTCCGCTCACAAGCTCGATGACCACGACCTCGCCATCCTCCGCCTGTTGCAGGAGGACGCCGGTCGCCCGCAGCGGGAGATCGCCGAGCAGGTTCACCTGTCGGCGCCGGCGGTGCAGCGCCGGATCGCGCGCCTGGAGAAGGCCGGCGTCATCCGGCGGACGGTTGCGGTGCTGGATCCTTCGGCGGTCGGCTTCCCCATCACGGTGATCGTCGAGGTGACGCTGCGGGACGATCGCTCGCCCACCGTGGCCGCGGCGAAGGCGTTCTTCCGTGAGGCCGCGGAGGTGCAGCAATGCTATTGGGTCGCGGGCGTCGCAGGCCTGATCCTCGTGCTCATCGCCCCGACCACGGAGGCCTACGAGAAGAGAACCGCCCATCTGTTCGGGGACAACGAGCTGGTCCGCTCCTATCGCACCATCGTCGTGCTCGACCGGGTGAAGACCGGGCTGACGGTTCCGATCTGACGAGGGGCGCTGCGCCGCGACCGGAAGTCTCCTTGACCATGGCCGCGCCTCACGGCCATCTTGCCGAAGTCCAGTAGCGCAACCATGGCGCGCATGAACCGTGGCGGGGCGGGTTTCCTTGGCGATCGAGGCGAACAGCGAAGCAGCATCTGCGTTGCAGGCGAGCGCCCTGTCGGGCGTGCTGACCGCGTTGCGGCAGGCGCCGATGGGTATCGCGATCTTTGACCGTGAAATGCGCTATCTGGCCGCTTCCGGGCGCTTTTTGACCGAGCAGGGCCTGCCCGGCGACCTGCCGATCGCCGGTCGGTTGCACTACGATGTCTTTCCGGAAGTTCCCCAGCGGTGGCGCGACCTGCACGCCCGCGCCCTGAACGAAGGCGTCGAGCTCAGCCACGAAGCTGACCCATTCGTGCGCCGCGACGGACGGCAGGAATGGGTGCGTTGGTCGCTAAGCCCCTGGCGGACCGACCAGGGAGAGATCGGCGGCGTCGTCCTCTACACCGAGTTCGTCACTCCGGCGGTGGCGGCGCGGGCGCGGCTGGAAGCAGCCGAGGCGCGCTATCACGCGGTGTTCGACCAGGCGGCCATGGGCGTGGCGCG
This sequence comes from Pseudomonadota bacterium, assembly GCA_023445705.1. Lineage (GTDB taxonomy): Bacteria > Pseudomonadota > Alphaproteobacteria > Caulobacterales > Caulobacteraceae > Phenylobacterium. The sequence goes on along the minus strand of JAEXKM010000103.1, from coordinate 8,333 downwards.
GGTCGCGCCCGATGGCGCCTTCCTGGAGGTCAACGACCAGTTCTGCGCCATGATGGGTTACGATCGCGAGGAACTGGCGCAGATGACCTTCCAGGGCATCACCCATCCGGACGACATCAGCGCCAACCTGGCGCTGACCCAGGCGCTGCTGGCCGGGGAGATCAGCACCTATTCGCTGGAGAAGCGGTACATCGCCAAGGGCGGCCGGGTGATGTGGCACAACCTGACCGTCTCGCTGGTGTGCGACGGCGCGGGGGCGCCGGACTACTTCGTCTCCATCGTCTACGACATCAGCGCGCGCAAGCAGGCCGAGGCCGAGCAGAAGCGGCACGAAGACCAGCTCAAGCTGATGATCAACGAACTGAACCACCGGGTGAAAAACACCCTCGCGACGGTGCAGTCGATGGCCTCGCAGACCCTGCGGGGCGAGACCGAGCCGAGCGTCGCCTACGAGAAGCTCTCGGCGCGTCTGCTGGGGCTTTCGCAGGCGCACGACGTCCTCACCCGCGAGCGCTGGCACGGCGCCAACCTGCACGAGGTGATCGAGCGCGCTCTGTGGCCGTTCGTGGGCGCGACGCCCGAGCGGATCAGCATGCACGGCCCGACGGTGCGACTGCCGCCGGAGGGGGCGCTCTCCATGGCCATGATGTTCCACGAACTGGCCACCAACGCGGTGAAGTACGGGGCCTTCTCGGTCGAGGGCGGGCGCATCGAATTGGAATGGTCGCTGCAAGGGCCCGCCCTCACCTTGACCTGGAAGGAGCTGGGGGGCCCGCCGGTGAAAGCGCCGACGCGGGTCGGCTTTGGCTCGCGCCTGATCGAACGCGGCCTGCACGGTGAGATGAAGGGCCGCACGGTGCTGGACTACGCACCGACCGGCCTGGTCTGCGTCATGCAGGCCACCCTGCCCCCAGAGAGCAGCGCCGACGCTTTACAAGATCAAGGGCTCGGTTGAGGCTGCGGGCGCGTCAATCGCCCCGGAGAAACGACATGCGCCTGGTCTCGATGCTTCCTCTCGCCCTGGTCCTGGGGCTCGCCGCGTGCGGTCCGGGAAAGAAGGCGGCCGAAACCAAGCCAGCGGAAACCGCCGCCGCCGCGCCCGAAGCGGCCGCGCCGCCTTCACCGCTGTCCGAGATGGACCTGGCCGCAATCAAGGCCACCCTGCCCCCGGACACGACCCTGGAACTCCTGAACCTGGACGCCAACGGCGCGGCCAAGGCCTCCGGCGAGGTGAAGGGATATGCCGCGCCGGCCTATGCGGTGCTGGTCGCGCCGGGACAGACGCTGAACGTCGCCTTCAAGACGACGAGCACCAACCTCTACATGAACGTCGTGGACTCCGCCGACACCAGCGGCGCTGCGGTGCATCGGGGCGAAGTGGACGGCGCGACCGCGAACCTGACGCCCACCAAGCCGACGATCTACGTGATCCAGCCGTTCCAGCCGCGCGCAACGGCCCGGCGCGACGAGGCCGGGTCGTTCGAGATCGAGGTGACGCGCAAATAGCGCCTCAGGTTTCGACGAAGGCCTTTTCGAGGACGAAGTCGCCGGGGGCGGAGATCGAGCCCTCTTCGTAGCCACGCTCCAGCAGGAGGGTCTTGAGGTCCGCCAGGACCGAGGGGCCACCGCAGAGCATCAGGCGATCGACTGCGGGGTCGAGCGGCGGGACGCCGAGGTCCTCGAAGATCTTGCCCGAGGTGATGAGGTCGGTGATGCGGCCCTGGGTCTTGAAAGGCTCGCGGGTCACGGTCGGGTAGTAGCGGAGCTTGTCGCCGATCACCTCGCTGAGAATCTCGTCCTCGCGCAGATCCTTCTCAAACAGCTCGGCGTAGTTCAGGTCCGAGACGTTGCGGACCGTGTGGGTGACGATGACCTCGTCGAAGCGCTCGTAGACTTCGGGATCGCGAGCCAGCGACAGCCAGGGAGCCAGGCCGGTGCCGGTGCCGACCATGTAGAGCCGCTTGCCGGGCTTGAGGCCGTCCAGCACCAGGGTGCCGGTGGGCTTCTTGCCGATCAGGACCTCGTCGCCGACCTTGATCTTCTGCAGACGCGAGGTGAGCGGGCCGTCGGCGACCTTGATCGAATAGAACTCAAGTTCGTCGTGCCAGGCCGGGCTGGCGATCGAATAGGCGCGCACCAGCGGCTTGCCCTCGACCTCGAGGCCCACCATCACGAACTGGCCGGACGAGAACCGCAGGCCCGGATCGCGGGTGGTGCGGAAGGAGAACAGCTCGTCGGTCCAGTGCTGAACCCAGGTCACGGTCTCGACCATGAAGGCGCCGCGCGCCTTGGAAGCGGCCGGAGCCGTAGCGGTTACGTCAGTCATGACGGCTCTCTAACTAAGAATGGTTCGCATGTCACGCGGAGCGCGATCAGATGTCGCCGCCGACGTCGGCGACGACACCCGGCGCACGGGCGACGTGGATACCGCATTCGGTCTTGTCCTGACCGGCCCAGCGGCCGGCGCGGACGTCCTGTCCCTCTTCCACCGGCTTGGTGCACGGCCAGCAACCAATGGACGGAAAGCCCTGGGCGACCAGCGGATGCGCCGGCAGGTCGTGCTCGGCCATGTAGGCGTCGAGCTCGGCCTTGGACCAGTTGGCCAGCGGGTTGAACTTCACCTGTCCATCAGACTGCTCGACCACCGGCAGCGACATCCGGTCGCCGCCGTGGAAGCGCTTGCGGCCGGTGATCCAGGCGTCGAAGTCGGCCAGAGCGCGGTCGAGCGGCAGCACCTTGCGCACTTCGCAGCAGGCGTCGGTGTCGGTCTGCCATAGCTTGGCGCTGGGATCAGCGACGGCCAGGTCGTTGAAGGCCGGCCGCAGGTCGCGGACGTCCGTCAGGCCGAGTTTGGCCGCCAGGTTCTTTCGATAGTCGAGCGTCTGGCCGAACAGCATGCCGGTGTCGAGGAACAGCACCGGCAGGTCCGGGCGGATCTTCGAGATCATGTGCAGCAGGACCGCCGATTCCGCCCCGAAGGACGAAACCAGGGCGAGCTTGTCACCGAAGCTTTCGACCGCCGATTCCAGCACCGTCGCCGGATGGGCGTGTCGCAGTTCGGCGTCGAGCCGTGCAGCGATGGAGGGACGCTCGGTCTGATCGAAAGCCATTTTTCGGACTATCCCCTTTCAGCGTAGGCCGGAGGACGAGCGTCGGCGGCGCGCTGGTAGACGTGGCGATGACGGCGGACGTTGTGAGCCCATTGCTCGGGCGTCGAACCGTCGGCCGGCTCGAAGGCGTCGAAGCCCACCCGGACCATGAGGCCGGCCTGCTCCCGCAGGACATCGCCCACGGCGCGGATCTCGCCCTTGAAGCCGTAGCGTTCGCGCAACAGGCGCGCAGCGGTATAGCCGCGGCCGTCGTTGAATTTCGGGAACGCCACCGCCACCAGGGCCAGGCGCGGCAGGTCATAGGCCAGGACCTCGACCTCTTCGGCCGGCTCCAGCCGCACCCCGACTGAACGGCCTTCGGAGAGCAGGCGCTCGCCCTCGGCCTGGAAACGGGTCAGGGAGATGACGAGGTCGCCGCGCGGCAGGTCCTCGTCGTCGGCGGCGTAGGTGAACGGGTCTTCGACGAGGCTGAACTCGCCGTCGATCAGCTTAATTCGCGTCGGCATAGACGGCCTCCTTGAAGGGTGCGACGCCGGTGCGGCGGAAGGTGTCGAGGAAGCGCTCGCCGTCCTGGCGCTCACGCAGGTAGACATCGACGAGGGTGTCGATCGCGCCGGCGACACGGTTGGCCGGCAGGGCCGGGCCGAGCATGGAGCCCACGGCCGCGTCCTCCGCTCCCGAACCGCCGAGGGTGAGCTGATAGAATTCCTCGCCCTTCTTATCGACGCCCAGGATGCCGATGTGGCCGACGTGGTGGTGGCCGCAGGCGTTGATGCAGCCGCTGATCTTGATCTTCAGTTCGCCAATCAGCTCCGCACGCTCCTGGTCAGCGAAGGTGCGGGCGATGTCCTGGGCGATCGGGATCGCGCGGGCGTTGGCCAGGGCGCAGTAGTCGAGGCCCGGGCACGCGATGATGTCCGAGATCAGGTTGACGTTCGGCGTCGCCAGGCCCGCGGCCTTCAGCGCCGCGTGGACGGCGGGCAGGTCGTCCAGCTTCACGTGCGGCAGGACGAGGTTCTGCTCGTGCGTGACCCGGATGTCGTTCTGGCCATAGCGCTCGGCCAGGTCGGCGACGACCTCCATCTGTTCGGAAGTGGCGTCGCCGGGGGTGTCGCCGATCGCCTTCAGCGAGATGACCACGATCGAATAGCCAGCGCGCTTGTGCTCGCGCAGGTTATTGCGGGCGAAGCGGGCGAACTCCGGATCGGCGGCCTTGGCGGCTTCGAAGATTTCGGAGCGGTTCACCAGGGTGTCGAAGTGGACCGGCGCAAAGGCGCCGCGGATGCGGGCGATCTCGGTGTCCGGCAGGTCCCCCTCCGGACCGACCTTCAGCCATTCTTCCTCGACCTGACGGGCGAATTCCTCGGGGCCAAGCGCGGCGACCAGGATCTTGATCCGGGCCTTGAACTTGTTGTCGCGGCGACCGTGGCGATTGTACACGCGCAGGATGGCGTCGAGGTAGGAGAACAGCCGGTTGACCGGCAGGAATTCCTTGATGGTCGGGCCGACATAGGGCGTACGGCCCAGGCCGCCGCCGACGATCACCTCAAAGCCCATGGTCCCGTCGCGGCCGCGGCGGAGCATCAGGCCGATGTCATGCACCTTGGCCGCGGTGCGGTCGTTGGGCGCGGCGGTGATGGCGATCTTGAACTTACGCGGCAGGAACGTGAATTCCGGGTGCAGGCTGGACCACTGGCGGATCGCCTCGGACCACACGCGCGGATCATCCACTTCTTCGGCGGTCGCGCCGGCGTAGGGATCGGCGGTCGTGTTGCGGATGCAGTTCCCGCTGGTCTGGATGGCGTGCATGTCGACAGCGGCCAGGTCATCGAGGATGGCGGGCGTATCGGCCAGCTTGATCCAGTGGAACTGGAGGTTCGTGCGCGTCGTGAAGTGGCCGTAGCCCTTGTCGTACTTGCGGCCGATCGCGGCGAGCGCCCGCATTTGAGTCGGGTTGAGCGACCCGTAGGGCACGGCGATCCGCAGCATGTAGGCGTGCAACTGCAGATAGAGGCCGTTCATCAGCCGGATCGGCTTGAACTGGTCCTCGGTGATCTCGCCAGCCAGGCGGCGGGCCACTTGCTCGCGGAACTCGGTGGCCCGGTCAGCCAGGAATTCCTTGTCGAGGGTATCGTACTGGTACATGCCCCTCTCCCCTCTAGCGCTTGATCAGCTTGACGCGGCCGCTGGAGCGGGCCGCGCCGGACGCATGCTGCAGGGCCTCGATGGCGGCCCCGCCCTCGGCTTGCTTGCCGTGGTGCAGATGATTGGTCGGACCGAGCGCGCGCAGGCGCTCGCGATAGCTCGTCGGCGCCCAAAGGCCTTCGCTTTCGACGAGGTCGATCAGGTAGGGATCCACCACCACCGTCTGCTGAGTCTTGGCGGAGGCCTCGGCCGCTTCGGCCGCGGTCGGATCTTCGAAATGCTCGGCGTCAACGAAGCGCTCGACCCAGGCGCCGGCGTTCCAGAAGACGACCTCGCCGTCGGTCAGGCGATTTCCGGTCAGGGCTTTCATTTCACGCGTCGCTCGAAGTTCTGTTCACTAGAGAAGCCGTCTTGGACATCGGCAGGCATGGGTTGCGCAAGAGCCATCGCCTCGCCGACGATCAGCAAGGCCGGGCCAGTCACCGCCTCGGCCGCGGCCGGAAGCGCCGCCAGGGTCGTGACAATGCGGTTCTCGTCGGCGCGGCTGGCGTTCTCGACCACCAGGGCCGGCGTGGAGCCGGGCCGGCCGGCGGCGATCAGGCGCGCGGCGATGCCGGCGGCAGTGGAGACGCCCATATAGATCACCACCGTCTGGTTCGGCCTGGCCAGGCTTTCCCAGTCAAGGTCAGGCTCGCCGCCGGACGCGGCGTGGCCGGTGACGAAGGTGACCGCCTGGGCCGAGCCGCGATGGGTCAGCGGCGCGCCCGCGCCCGCGCCGGCGGCCAGAGCGGCGGTGACGCCGGGCACGACATGGCATTCGACGCCGGCCTCGCGGCAGGCCTCGAGCTCCTCGCCGCCACGGCCGAAGATGAAGGGATCGCCGCCCTTGAGCCGCACCACCTTCAGCCCCTCCTGGGCGAAAGCGACGAGCATGCGGTTGATCTCTTCCTGGGCGTAGGAATGGCGCGACTTGCGCTTGGCCACGGAAATCCGGCGCGCGGAGACCGGCGCCAGGTCCAGGATTTCGTCGGAGACCAAGCCGTCATGGACCACCACTTCGGCGGTCTGCAGAGCTTTCAGCGCCTTCAGCGTCAGCAGTTCGGGGTCCCCAGGACCAGCGCCCACCAGCCACACCGCGCCGGCCTTGTCGGCGCGTGTTCCGCCCAGCACGACGAGACGTTTGGTCGTCTCGCTCTTGGGCTTGCGATGCGGCATTGTCTTTAGCTTCTCTAAACGCTAGGGCTTCAAAACCAGAGCGGGACGGGCTTTCACCCGCCCCGCCAATTATCCGCCGACGAAAAGGGCCGATACCTCGGCGGATTGTTGCAAACTGGTCTGTGAAGGGCCAATTCGCAACCCAAGGACTTCTGCCGGGGGTGTCAGGAAAACTCGATGGAGCGTAATTCGGAACGCCGCCGGCTGCCGCCGCTCAACGCCCTAAGGGCGTTCGAGGCCGCTGCGCGCCACCTGAATTTCTCAAGGGCCGCAGATGAGCTCTCGGTGACACCGGGCGCGGTGAGCCAGCAGATTCAGAATCTCGAAGACTATGTAGGGGCCGCGCTCTTCAAGCGCACGCCCAAGGGCCTGCTGCTGACCGACGCAGCCCAGACCGCCCTGCCCGCCCTGCGCGAGGCCTTCGACCGGCTGGCCGAGGCCGCCTCGATGCTGACCGCGGCGGTGGACGGGCGCCGGCTGACCCTGACGGCGGCGCCCTCGTTCGCGGCCAAGTGGCTGGTGCCGCGGCTGGGCCGATTCGAGGAGTTGCATCCCCAGGTGGACGTGTGGCTGTCGGCCGGCCTGGAACTGGTCGACCTGACGGCCGGCGAGGTGGACGTCGCGATCCGCTACGGTGCGGGCCGCTATCCGGGCCTGGAGGTGCGGCGCCTGATCGGCGAGACGGTGATTCCGGTGCTTTCGCCCGAATTGGCCGCGACCACGCCGCTGAACGATCCGGCCGACCTGGCCAACCACATCCTGCTGCACGACGGCTCGCCCGAGCCCGACGATTCCTGCCCCGACTGGACCATGTGGCTGGCGGCGCGGGGACTACGCGGCATCGACGGCGCGCGCGGACCGCGGTTCAACCAGTCGAGCCTGGTGATCGAGGCGGCGGTCAACGGCCGCGGCGTCGCCCTGGCCAAGCGAACCCTCGCCCAGGCCGACCTGGACGCCGGGCGCCTGGTCGCGCCGTTGCAAATCGCGACGGCGGTGGATTTCGCCTATTACGTGGTCCATCCGAAGGCCAAGGGCCGCCTGCCGCAGGTCAAGGCGTTCATCAACTGGATCGCCGCCGAGGCCGAGGCGCACGAAGCAGCCCTAAGAACCCTGGACAACGGCGCCGGGATTTAGTCCTAAGCGCCCTATGAAAATCGTTGTTGATGAACGGCCCTTGCCGGCCGATTGCGAGACCATGCTCGACGTCCGCAAGGGCGTGGACGCCCTGGACCGCGCCCTTGTGCTGCTGCTGGCCGAGCGTCAGCGGTATATGGACGCCGCCGCCCGCATCAAGGGCGAGCGCGCAGCGGTTCACGACCAGGCCCGGATCGAGGACGTGGTGACAAAGGTGAAGGCCGCCGCGCGCGAGGCCGGTCTGTCGGAAGAGATCGCCGAGCCGGTGTGGCGGACGCTGATCGACCGCTGCATCGCCCACGAGTTCGTGGTCTGGGATCAGCTCCGCGGCGTCCGCAAGGACTGAAGCGCCCGCTCGTGCAGGTATGCGGCGATGTCGGACAGCGCCGCATCCATCGCGTCGCGCACGGAATTTATGGCGCCGGGGCCCTCGGCCTCGGCGCGCGCACAGACATCGCCGAGTTGCATGGCGCCGATGCCCCGCGACGCCCCCTTGATGGTGTGGAGCGCGTCGCGCCAGCCTTCGGAGGCGGGATCGAGCAGGCCCGACCAGATGGCGGCCTGTTCGCGGAAGAGCCCGAGGACTTCCTCGATGACGTCGTTGTCGCCGGCGGTGAAGCTCTCCAGGTACTGAAAGTCCACCGCTCCGGTGAGGTCTCGCCTCGCCATGAAGTCCCCCATTCGTAACGCCCTTCCGCCGAACATGCGCGAAGCCGCGCACCTTGGGCA
>JAEXKM010000154.1 GCA_023445705.1 Pseudomonadota bacterium | reverse complement strand
GCCAAGGACCGGCCCACGGTCGACGCCTTCTATGCTGCGGCGATGGCCGCGGGCGGCCGGGACAATGGTGCGCCGGGCATCCGCGAGCACTACCACCCCAACTATTACGGCGCCTTCGTGCTCGATCCCGATGGCAACAATATCGAAGCCGTTTGCCACGCCGGCTGAGCGATGAAATTTTTGCAGACCCTACTGGCGATACCGACCGGTCGCTCCCATCTCGGGGTCATGCGGTTGATCCTAAAACTCGCCCCGGTGATCGCGGTGCTGGCCCTGGCCGTGGCGATGATCTGCCTGACCCAGCAAGCGCCCCTCTACGCCTGACCCCACCAGGCCTTTTGCGGGCCCGACGGCCGCTCCCGGCGACGGGGGCGGCCGCTTGCCGTGACCTGACGGCGTAAAATTAAACGCTTGTTTGATTTTCCCCAAGGATGCGTCCAGAGTTGCTCTCCAAGTTCGGCGCGAGGCGAAGGCCCCGCCAGACCATCGCCGGCGATTGCTCAAGGGAGAGACACCAGATGACCATGACCGCGGACCGCCCCCAATCGAGCTTCGGGCTCAACCCCCAGGACGAACTCAACGACCTGCGGATGTCCGACAAGGCCATGCCGCTGCTGAAGAAGGTTCGTGAGTTCATCAGGGACGTCGTCCAGCCGATGAGCGAAGAGTTCCATCGCCTGGGCGAAGGCAAGACCGACATCTGGAGCTATGCGCCCGGCCAGCTCGAAGTGCTGGAAGCGGCCAAGGACAAGGCCAAGGCCGCCGGCCTGTGGAACTTCTTCCTGCCCGACGCCCACACCGGCGAGGGCCTGTCGAACCTCGACTACGCCTACATCGCGGTCGAACTCGGCAAGAACCCGATGTCGTCGGAAGTCATGAACTGCGCCGCGCCGGACACCGGCAACATGGAAGTGCTGGAGCGCGTCGGCACGCCGGAACAGAAGGAAAAGTGGCTGAAGCCGCTGCTGGAAGGCAAGATCCGCTCGGCCTTCGCCATGACCGAGGTCAACGCCGCCTCGTCCGACGCCAAGAACGTCAACACCCGCGCCACCCTGGTCGGCGACGAATACGTGATCAACGGCGAGAAGCACTACATCTCCGGCGCCGGCGACCCGCGCTGCAAGGTGATGATCACCATGGTGCAGACCACTCCGGACGGTCCGCCCCACCTGCGCCAGTCGCAGATCCTGGTGCCCACCGACGCGCCCGGCGTGAAGATCCTCGGCCCGATGAACGTCTTCGGTGATCCGGACGCCCCGCACGGCCACATGCACATCGTCTTCGACAACGTGCGGGTGCCGGCCTCGAACATGCTGCTGGGCGAAGGCCGCGGCTTCGAGATCAGCCAGTTGCGCCTCGGTCCGGGCCGTATCCACCACTGCATGCGCGCCATCGGCCAGGCCGAGAAGGCTCTCGACCTGCTGGTGACCCGCGGCCTGTCGCGTGAAGCCTTCGGCAAGCCGCTGGTCTATCTGGGCGGCAACATCGAGATCGTCAGCCGCGCCCGCATCGAGATCGAAGCCATGCGCCTGATGGTCCTGAAGGCCGCCAAGGCCATGGACGTCCTGCCCCGCGAAGAGGCCCGGATCTGGATCCACATGGTGAAGGCCATGGTGCCCGAGCGCGTCTGCCAGATCATCGACCAGGCGATCCAGATGCACGGCGCCCTGGGCGTCAGCCAGAAGACCCCGCTGGCCCGGATGTACACCTCGACCCGCACCCTGCGCCTGGCCGACGGCCCGGACGAGGTGCACCACATGGTCGTGGGCCGCAACGAGGTCCGCCAGTACCGCGAAATGCCGCACGATCCGTCGACCGCGGCGGTGTTCCGCAACTAAGCATCGGGCGTTTGGCCTGAACGAAAGCCCCGGCGGAAACGCCGGGGCTTTTTTCGTGGGTGGCGGAAAGGGGTGTCATCCCGGTTTGCGAAGCAAGACGGGACCCATTCACGGTGGGCTGACCGAAGGCGGCGCAGCTGTCCCGGTCTTCGGCCTTCGGCCGAAACCGGGATGAAACAATGGCGGTCCCCTCGACGGCTTCGCTTGTTCGGGTGTAGACCCGGCGGCGCATGAGCTTGCGTATCCGGACATTGAGCGCGGAAGAAACCCGGCGGGCGGCGCCCGTCCTGGGCGAAGTTCTGAAGGACTGCGTGGACGGCGGCGCCTCGGTCTCGTTCATGGCCGACCTGACCCTCGACCAAGCGACAGCCTTCTGGACGGGCGTGGCCGAGGCTCAGGCCAAGGACGGCCGGGCGGTGCTGGTCGCCGAGGACGACGACGGCGTGTTCGGCGTGGTGGAGGTGATCCCCGCGGGAACGCCCAACCAGCCTCATCGCGGGGACATCGCCAAGATGCTGGTGCATCGGCGCGGCCGGCGCCGGGGCGCGGCCCAGGCCCTGCTCGCAGCCGCCGAGGCGGCCGGGCGCGACCTTGGCCTGACGCTGCTGGTGCTCGACACCGTCACCGGCGGCGACGCCGAGCGGCTCTATGGCCGGCTGGGCTGGGTGCGGGTCGGGGAGATTCCAGGCTACGCGCTGATGCCTGACGGATCGCCCAGCGGCACGACGATCTTCTACAAGGATATCTGATGGCCCTGCCCGCCGCCCTCTTCGTCATCGTCATGGCTTTCGTGACGGCGACGCTCTCGGGGGTGTTCGGGATGGCTGGCGGCCTGGTGCTGATGGGGACGCTGGCCCTGGTCATGCCGGTCTCGGCCGCCTTCGTGACGCATGGGGTGCTGCAGCTCGTCTCCAACGGATGGCGGGCGATCCTGCATGCCAGGCACGTGCGCTGGGGGATCGTCGGCTGGTATGCGGCCGCCTCGGCCGTGGCCGCCGGAACCGTCGCGCTGCTGTCGATCGTGCCCTCCAAGCCGGTGCTCTACCTGCTGATGGGATTGATCCCCGGCCTGCTGTGGCTGCCCCAGCGCTGGATCAATCTGGACGCCGCCAAGCCGGCGCAGGCCTTCGCCTCGGGGCTGATGGTGACGGGCATGAACCTGACGGCGGGGGTCGCAGGGCCGTTGCTCGACATCTTCTTCGTGCGGACCAGCCTGACACGGCACGCCATCGTCGCCACCAAGGCCGCGACCCAGGTGTTCGCCCACCTCTCCAAGATCCTCGTCTACGGCACGCCGCTGCTGACCAATCCGAACAAGGACGTTCCGCCCTGGTGGATGTTCGCCATCGCCATCCCGCTCTCCATGGCCGGGACGGTGGTCGGCGGCCAGATCCTGGACCGGATGAGCGACGTCAACTTCAGGAACTGGACCAAGTGGATCGTCAGCGGGATCGGCGTGCTCTACCTGATCCAGGCGGCGCAACTGTTCCTGCGGGGGGCGTGATGAAGATCGAGGCCAAGGTTCTGGAGAACCGCTTCGTGCGGCTGGAGCCGATGGGCGAGGGCCATCGGGAGGCTTTGCGGGAGGCCTGCAACGCCGACCAGGAGATCTGGCCGGCGCTCTATCCGTTCTCCTGGGCGGGCGAGCACTTCGATCCGACCTGGAAGACGCTGACCGACCACATCGCGCAGGGGCAGACGGTCGGTTTCGCCGTGGTCGTCGAGGGCCGCTGCGTCGGTCTGACCTGCTTCAGCGGCATGGACGCGGCGAGCGGCGTGACCGAGCTCGGCGGGACCTATTACCATCCCGAGTTTCGGGGCGGGCCGGTCAATCCGGCCGCCAAGCGCCTGATGATGGGCCACGCCTTCGAGAGCGGGGCGCGGCGGGTGGTCTATCGGGTCGACGCTCTGAACGTCCGCTCGCGCGCCGCCGTATCGAAGCTGGGCGCGGTGCAGGAGGGCATCCTGCGCCAGGACCGGGTGACCTGGACCGGCCGCATCCGCGATACCGTGATCTTCTCGGTGCTGGAGGCTGAGTGGCCGCAGGTGCGCGACCGGCTGGACGCGCGGCTGGCGGGGTTCGGGGCGGCCCGGTGAGCCTTGACGCGCTGCTCGGCGGCGCGTCGGCGCTCTATGCGGGCGAGGTCATTTGGCCCGACGCGATCCGGCTGGCGGTGGGCGTCTATCCCTGCACGAGCGCGCCGGCCCCGGAACTGGTCAGCTCGGTGCGCGGCGTGGTGTTCAAGGGCGCCAAGGTCATCGTGGTGGACGACCAGGTCGCCAGCCATGTGATGCCCGGCGGGCGGATCGAGGCCGGCGAGACCATGGACGGAGCGCTGCGGCGCGAGCTGCTCGAGGAGTGCGGCTGGACCATCTCCACCCCGCGGCTGTTCGGCTTGATCCATTTCCGACATCTGACGCCGCGCCCGGAAGGGTATCGCTATCCCTATCCCGACTTCATCCAGTTGCTCTTCGTCGGCGAGGCCGAGGCCTACAGTCGCGCGGCCCTGAAGCGGGCGGGCGAGATCGAGACGGGATCGCGGCTGACGCCGATCTCGCGGGCCTGGGCGCAGTTGGGGCAAGAGCAGCAGGTGGTCTTGCGGGCGGCGATCGCGGCGCGGTCGCCTTCCTGACGACTCCCATCAGGTGTTCATGGGGCCCGGTCTTGCTTCGCAAAC